>OMQK01000135.1 GCA_900313205.1 uncultured Bacteroidales bacterium
CGACTTGCATGTGTTAAGCCTGCCGCTAGCGTTCATCCTGAGCCAGGATCAAACTCTTCATTGTATATTCTTTATAATTCTAAGCTTGTCCCTGACGCTGTAGTTCCATAAAAGGAACTGACGCTCGTTAATTATTGCTTGCTTGTACTTTCCTTTCAGTCTTTTCAAAGATCTTTTCAGTGCCCTTGCCTTTCGGTTTTGGGCGTTAAAAACCCGCTCGTTTCCGAACGGGACTGCAAAGGTACAACCTTTTTCTTAATCTCCAAACTTTTTTGAAGAAATTTTTAAAGAAATTTTTAAAATTTTTTATAAAGCCTTAAAACTCACTACTTTAGCTCTTCAACAAATTTTTGGGCCTCTTTTGAGCGCGGGAGGAGGCGTTTTACGGCACGGAGCCAGGCATCAGCCTCATCCTCTCCTACACCCTTGAGGGGGAATTCCGCCCTGGCGGCGCCGCAGGAGGCCTTTACTACAACGCTGAGGGCGGTCTGGCTCATTTCGCCGGGCGTTTCCATACGGTCCTTAACCTCTCCTGAGACAAGGATTTCCTGACCATCGGCCGAAACGGTATGCCCGCCGGCCTCCAGCATCTGGGTAAAACGCTGCACCAGGACTTCCTTTGCCGCGGACGGCACGGAGGTGGTGTCTACTTTTATAGAATAATCACGCGCATACACGCATATGCACGTAAGAAGTGCTATGGCAGAGAGTAAGAACTTATTCATACGTAAATCCTAGTTTATCCAACCCTGCACGGACATCCTGGTTTTTCATAAACATTTTCCACAGGAGCGCCGTGCGGTGGTTTTCTATCATTGCAATAATCGGGCCCTGGTCAATAGCAAGGTATGAAGAAGCAAACCATCCGCTATCCAGGCAGAAAGCGTCCTTGAAGCCGTAAGTGCCCCAGAGACGGTCTCCAAGTTTATAGTAGAAGTAGCGGAGTGCAGCCATGCTCTCATCCGGCAGATATGGCATGGAGGCCAGAGCGGCCGTGGGGGCTATGGTGCCGCGGTCATTGGACGGGGAGGATGCGATATACCCCCCAGGATAATCGCTGGCGGTAAGGCCCCATGAACTGGCCGAATAACCGGCATGCCCCTGAGGATTACGTACACAATAATCGTAGTTGTAGCGCGCCTGGGCCACATTCTGCTCCCAGTAACTGCCGTTTGAGTCGGAGAGCTTGCGGGGATCCAGCCCCAGGAAAGAATAGTGCGCAAAGAAGAGCGGCTGATTCTTTGCCACGGGGAAAGTGAAGGTTCCCCAGCCCTGGCGGAATACATCGGCCGATATGGTATGCGTGGGGGAAGACGCCGCCAGCACATACACTATAAGGGCCTCGTTCCAGCCGCGGATTTGCATATTCATGGCCCAGCCCTTGTCCGGGGACCAGTGCCAGTAGAGCACCTTCTGCCCGCCCTGGGTGTACCAGTCCCACTCCACGCCGCGCCAGAGGGCGTCTATGCCGGAGCGGATATCGGCCTCACCATCCCTGTCAAAATAGGCCGATGCCGTGAGAAGGCCTTCCATAAGGAAAGCCGTTTCCACAAGGTCTCCGCCGTTGTCTTTGTCCGAGAACGGAATCACCTTGCCGGTACTGCCGTTTAGCCAGTGGGGGTAGGCGCCGTGGAAGCGGTCGGCCTTTTCAAGGAAGCCGATAATCTTGCGCATACGTTCTGCGCCCTCATCACGGGTGATGAAACCGCGCTCAATGCCCACGGGGATGGCCATGATGCCAAAGCCGGAGCCGCCGGAAGTGACGGTGTCTCCGCTGTTATAGCGCTCACGCGCAAGGCCGGAGACGGGGTGGGCATAGTCCCAGAAATACTTGAAAGTCTGCTGCTGGACCAGCGTCAGGAGGTCTTCATCCGAGATTTGCGGGAATTTATCCGTCTTGTCATCAAACTCCACGGCCGTAGTAAGCCAGAAAGTGAACTCGCTCTTGAGATTGACGCCAAAGCACTCCCCCGAGAGGATGGTAAACTTGTACCTGGTGCCTGAGGCGAGCGCTTCCTTGGGCTTGAACACAAGCACCGTCACGTCTGAAGGGGCTGCCGATACGCTAAGCTCCGGACCGGAGAAATCCACCGACTTGAGAGATGCCTCATCGGCCTTGACTTCCCTTGTAAACTCAAGCCTGATGACGGAATTGAGGGAGACTTTTTCAATTGTTCCCTTTTCCTTTACATTATTACCATCAACTTTGGCCGATACTACGATAGCCTTGGGCAGGGTGGCGGCAGGGGTTTCCCCCGATGGAGTGTCATCCACCGGAGGAACCTTGCTGCAGCCTGCAGCCACCGCTAAAGCGGCAGCCAGTAATAAAAAGCGTTTCAACTAATCTTCCTGATAAAGATTGACGGCAACTTCTTCCTTGTACAGTGCCAGAACTTCCTCTTCTGAGAGAGCCTTGTTGTAGATGCGGATTTCATCAATTCCGCCAGCCCAGTAATTCTGAAAGTCCTGGACGGAATCACCCTCGATGAAAGATGACCAACCACCTACATAGAATGCTTTGGAGAACTCTGTCACAAGGTTATTGAAAGGAATATTGTGTTCAAAGGTACGTGCCGCAACCAGCTCTCCGTTAATGTAAATATTAACCTGGTCTTTTGCCACCTCATTGCCAGATTCCTCATCCTTAACTTTACGGTCCTTGTCATAAGTCACGGCAAGTTGGAACCACTTTCCATAGTAGTCAAAACCGTTAAGGCCGGAGTCAAGCCACAGATTCTGCTCCACACCCTTGTTGTCGTGTAATATGAAGCGGCCATTGATCTGCTGCCAGGGAATTTCCGCACCTGTTTCTTCATTCTTTGCCACACCATAATTGTCAAAGTAGACGTTCATTGCGGGGAAATCGTGGGGGTCGCCTGTGGACAAACGCCCACCGTTAAGGGAGAACAGGCCTCCTTTGATTTTTGCCTTTTCTGCAGAAGGAAAAACCCAGGCTGTCATCGTAACCTTTTCAATCTTCTTAAAGGCATTATCGGCAGCTACGTCAAACTTGGAATAGGCAGTGGTTTTATTATCACCGCTCTTGTTAAACCAGCCTTTGCCGATATAACCAGTCTTAATCTGAACGTCACCCTTGTTCTCCTTGAAGGTGATACCCTCACCCTTTTCAATTAGCTGGTCATTCTCGAAGGGAAGATAGATCACAAGATTGTCTTCGCAGACAGTCACCTTGGGAGCTTCTTCCTTCGGGGGGGTGTTTTCATTGCCGTTCTGATTACCATCGGCCCTGTTCCCACCGGGTTTTGTGCAGCTGAATCCAACGAGGACCAGCGAAAGCATTGCTGCTAGATAAAGTACTTTTTTCATAAGTGTATTTGGTTAATGGTTAAATCAATATCCGGGATTCTGCGGCAGGGCAGAATTGAGTTGGCGCTGGTTGGCGGGTATGGGGAAAAGCTCGTTCTTACCTTCCGTGAAGCCCAAGGATCCAAGGACTTCGGCCGCCTTGCCCCAGCGGACAAGGTCGAAGAAGCGGTTCTCTTCCAGGGCCAGCTCTGCGCGGCGCTCGTCGTAGATATTATCCAAAGTGGCCGATGTTGCACCAAGTCCCGCACGGGCGCGGACCTCGTTCAAAGCTATTTCGGCCGTGTAACCCGACTCTGAGGCAATTGTAGCGCCGTTTGCCATAGCCTCTGCAAAAATCAGAAGCACATCGGCATAACGGATGATGCGCATATTGTGATCCAGACCATATGCATTGAATGAACGCGTATTATAACGGCTGGGAACATATACCTTGCCGTTGTAGTACGGGTTTGCACAGCGGTTATAAATGACATCTCCATCAGGGGTAGTTGAGCCGCGTTCCAACAGTGTTACGGACTTTCGGATATTATCTCCCCTACTGTCGAAGAATGCTATGAGTTCATCACTGGGAACTTTGTGTCCCCAACCCTGCATAGGCTCGTTACCACCTTTGGGGCCCTGGATAAAGCCGTAGTAGCATATTGGCATAGCGCCGGAAGTCTGACCCATATCCGAGCTCTGGATTTCCATCAGGGATTCGGGGCCATTTTCGTGCTCTACGCTGAATGCATCACGGAAATTGGGCTCAAGGGAGAATTTATGAGTGGCAATAATTGCATCGGCCTGCTTTGCCGCCTCATTCCAGTCCTTGTTGTAAAGGGCGACCTTTGCCTTGAGGGCCATTGCCGTATACTTTGTGTATCGGCCCGGCATACCCGCATAAGATTCCGGCATATCCTGGATACCGGCATCAAGGTCATCGTAAATGAACTTGTAAAGATCGGCCACTGAACTCACCTCCTTTGAAGCAAGCTCCTGGGAATCCATACTGCGGTCTATCAGGGGCACGGATCCAAACAGGCGAACGAGGTTGAAGTATGCGTATGCCCTGATAAGCCTGGCCTCGGCACGGCACTGCTTAACCTGTAGCAGGGCTGCTTCTCCGGTAATAACCTTGGCAAATTCATCCATAGATTCCACAGCGTAGTTGGCTGCGGAAACAATATTGTAGAAAATGCTCCACACGTAGCCGATATGGATGTTTTCCGGTCCATAAGTGAACTCGTCAAACTCCTTCACTGCTGGGGCATCATCCACTGTACTGCCCTTGTACGCATCGTCTGAAGGTACTTCCAGAACGGAAACATAGTTCTGCGCCTCTCCTTCGGCAAGCCTCATCTTGGCGTATGCGGCGCTCACGGGCAGGAAGATATTCTCTGTCTTTGAATAGTCCAGGCCGGTTGAGGGCATTGTAGCTTCCGTGCGGATGTTCAGGAAATCCTGGCAGGAAACAGTAAGCAGCAAAGTAGCAATTATCAATAAGTATTTAGCTTTCATAACGTTTCCTCCTTAAAAATT
>OMQK01000311.1 GCA_900313205.1 uncultured Bacteroidales bacterium
ATGTTCTGGCTGGCCGTGATCCCATCAGCTTTGCAGGTGTAAACCGCGTGGGACTTCTCCGCCGCGGCTTCACTGAGGAGAAGGTGAACGAGATAAAGGACATCTACGACACAATCTATTTCAAGGGAATGAACGTGAGCCAGGCCCTGGAGTACATTGAGGCCAATTTCCCTCAGACCCCGGAGCGTGACACCATCCTCAAGTTCGTGAAGGAGTCATCCCGCGGCATTATCCCCAAGCCCCGCCGCTAGCACCTGTGCTCCTTTCCACGGCATACTTCCCGCCGGTCCAGTGGTTCGCCCTGGCGGCACGTGACATGCAGGCCTCACTGGAGGCCTGCGAGCGTTATCAGAAGCAGAGTTACCGCAACCGCTGTTACATCCTTGCCGGAGACGGCGTCCAGATGTTGCAGGTGCCAGTTGTCCACAAGGCCGATATGTCAATCCGCGAGGTCCTGGTGGATTATTCCACGCCGTGGGTTGTCCGCACTGAGCGTGCCCTTGACACGGCGTATGAGAACGCCGCTTTCTATGAGTATTACCGTGACGGCCTGTTTGAAATCCTTGATGCTCAGCCGGAACGCCTGTGGGATCTGAACCTGAGGCTCATCCAGTGGTGCTTTGACAGACTGCATCTGACTTGCGCCATTGAGCCCACCACCTCTTTTACGGCGCCGGATACCGTGGCCGATGACTACCGCTTCCAGGTGCACCCCAAGCACCCTGATACAGTCATGAAGGACCTTGGCCTTGACAGACCCTATTACCAGGTGTTCCGTGACCGTATGGGCGGTTTCACCCCCGGCCTTTCAATCCTGGATCTACTCTTCAATGAGGGCCCGGACGCGGTAGATTTTCTTTGTCCGTGACGTGACTTTAACGCTGTTATCAATGCAGTAGGGGATTACTGCAAGTACATGGTGAGGGTCTTTGGCCGATTTCAGAAGCGGCACGAACGGCTTTTCATCGGCAGGGATGTGGTGGTCCGTGAACCAGTCCTGCATCTTCTTCCGCCCCGGCGCCCCAAGGGGCTTAATCCAGTCACCCTGCTCCCACTTACCTATAATATAATCCCCGGCTTTATCGGCATCCAGAATCAGCATCCCTTCCGGCTGCTTCACCGCCTGCGTCCCGTCCCATGGTTCTTCGGTTATGGTAAATTCTGTTTGCTGAAGAGGGTGTATGTCCGAAAACCCATGGCCACCCTCGGCCGTGTAAGAGGGAGGGGCCCAAAGCTTGCTTTGGGAGGGGTCGGCGTAGCCGACGGTTGGCGGACATACACCCTCTTCAGCAATCCTATCCATATCACGATTCAGGACCTCCACGAAGCGGGGGTTGATTTCACGGAAGACGGGGAAGACGAGGTTACGGATCTTGTTGCGTTTGTAGTCGTTGAGGGCGTTTGTGGCATCCTCGCGCCAGGAAAGACCGTTTTCTGCGGCAAAGGCCTCAATCTCTTCCCGGGTCATACCAAGAAGCGGTCTCAGAAGGGGAATATCGGCAAAATCCGGATCCGGGATAAAGCCGCTGGCCTTCATGCCGATAATGCCACGTATGCCGGTGCCGCGTAATAAATTAAGGATAAGGGTCTCTGCGTTGTCATTGGCGTTATGCGCTACGGCAACGCCGGAATAGCCGTGCTCCCGGCAAAGTTCCCCAAACCAGTGGTAGCGGAGCCTCCGGGCGGCCATCTCTATGGAAATGCCTTCCTGGGCAGCATAGGCCGATGTTTCAAAGCGTTTTACGTGGCAGGTTATGCCATAGCGGGCGGCCCAGAAGCGCACAAAGGCCTCATCGCCGTCGGAATCGGCCCCCCTCAGGGAGAAGTTGCAGTGGGCAATGGCAAAAGGTTCGCCGCTTTGGCGAACCTTTTCTGCAAGGCACATCGAATCAATGCCTCCGCTTACTGCAACGAGTAGCATAAGGCTAGTGCTTGTGAGCGATAGTGTAGGTGAAGCCGAACTCCAGATATTCCTTGAACTGGACGCCCTTGCCCTCGTTCTTGGTGCCGGCGTTCAGGAGATTGCCGTCCTTGTCCGTGAGTTTCACAAGAGGGTCATAGATAAGGTTGGTGGAAAGGGTGAGGGCAAAGAACTTGGCCAGTTTCCAGAATACCTTGTTGTCCCAGGTGATACGGGGCTCCACGGTGGGTTTGAGGTAGTTGTAGAAGGCTGCAACCTGGGTTGTGTAAGAGAAGTTGTCA
>OMQK01000140.1 GCA_900313205.1 uncultured Bacteroidales bacterium
TGCGCTCACTACATCCCATTCTTCGGCGGTGGCGGCAATCTCGTCCTGAGACATGTCGTGGTTAGACTGGAAAGGAATCTGCTTGGGAGCGGTGTCACCTGCAAGGGCCACGGCGGTAGCAAAGCTTGGCTTGCCTTCTTCGGTGAATCCGATTGCGGAACGATAAGGGGTGTCGGCCAGTCCGTCACCGTTCAGAGGGATGCGGATTTTGCCGTCAGCATAGAGAAGATAGTTCCAGTTGATGGTGTTGTCGCTGTAACCGGGAACGGTGACAAGTCCTTCAACATCGCCAAGCTTGAGGGAGTAGTCGTCATCGGTGACAATCTTTCCTTCAACGGCGCCGCGGTCAACGGTGACAATGACGACAGGGCTGATGCAAGTCATGGTGAGACGGTCTTCTGCCCAGTTGCCAAGGAAGGAGAACGAGTCTACCCAGTCATACCAGAATCCGCCATAGGGGGCATCTTCGCTATACGCCCAGGTGTAATTCCATTCATAGGGATTGGCTGGAGCCCATTCTTCAATGGTGGAATAGACGGGAATGCCGTTGAACCTGTCGGCCCTGTAAACTTTCAGGAAAGGATAGTTGTCAACGTTGTCCACATACTTGAAGGTCTCGTCCTGGAAGCCGAAGTCTGAAGGTGTCATCTTGACATAGTCCGTGACATCAAGTTTTACGGTGTAGGGACGGTCTCCGCCGAGGTCGATCACAAGGGGCTGCTCAAGGCCGTCGGTGAAGTCATAGGTGAGGTCTGTCTTCACGGTTGCGCCGCTCTGGAGGGCTCCGTCTTCGAATACGATTGTTACGCCCTCGTAGTTGATCTTCTCCTTGTTATATTTGACGGTGAAAACCTTTGTGGCATTGTCAATGGTGAGGTATTCGCCTGCGGCGAAGCCTTCGAGGTGAATCTTAGTCTCATCCACGATGGGGAAGGCGTCGGAGGAGAATCTGAGCCAGTACTTCACGGTTTTGTTCTCGGGGGTCTTGAAGTTGAGAACAGGCTCTGCCTGAAGGTCAAGGTGCTCCAGGGTGGTGGGATAGGTAAGTTCGTAGCCGTCATTCACGGTAACGGCCAGGGTGGCGTCGCTGAATGATTCGGCCTTGTTGAAATGGAAGAAAATATATTTCTCTTCCTGGATAGTTCCCTCTACGGTTTCAGAGTCGCTGGTTACAGTGACCTTGCTGAAGGGAACGTCGGCGTAAGTGGGGTTGGGTTTTGTGTTTCCGCCCTCATCATTTTTACCGTTGTCCGCCTCAGGTTTCTGGCAGGCAACAAGCGCCGTCATCGATGCCAGACCGACGACTGCGAAGAGTTTAAAAAGTTTTTTCATGTGAATTAAATGGGTTAGTGTTACTCTCAAATTTTTGATAAAGGTACTGCTTATAATAATGCCCGGGGTGGAATATTTACCGAATTTTTCACCTCGCATGGAGAATAATCCGTTAAATAGTCCACCTTTTACCAATATATTTTATATACTTTTGTTTCACCAAACAGACCACATTATGAAATCACACATAGGACTTCTGCTTTTAGTTCTGGCTTCTTCCTGCTGCTCAAAGGGTAAGGTTCCCCAGGGGACTCCTCCCGCCTCTGAAGACGTACCCGCCGTGGAGGACTCTTCGGCAGTGGTCAAGGAGGATGACCCTTTCAAATTCACCCTGCCCCCGGAAAAGGAGGGGCCTTCAAACGGATACAGGGTATTCGTCCTTCAGGAGGAAGGCTGGCAGGAGATGACCGTCAGGGACGCCCTGTGTTCGAATGCGTCAAGGCATGGCTCAATCTGGAACGACTGGGACAACAGCAAGGCCCTCCGCGACACCATGAGTTTCTGTATCTTCGAGGACCGTTTCCAGGGGCCCGTGGATGTGATAGTGCATAAACTCGGCGGCCCTGCAACCAACCCCTCTGTCCGTCCTACTCCCTGGGGCATTCAGCCTCAGGCCCTGGACGAGAACACCATCCGCTTCACCCTCCCTTCCTACAATATGAGAAAGGTGAGCGTGGAGTTTGACGGAGACCGCCAGCACAACCTCTTCCTCTTTCCTCACCGTCCGGACAAGGACAAGCCGGATCCCAAGGCAAGCGGCGTACAGTATTTCGGCCCCGGGGAACACGATGCCGGCAAAATAGACCTGTATAATGGTCAAACCCTGTATATAGATTATGGCGCGGTGGTATACGGCCAGGTGAGGGTGATGAGCGACAACTGCACCATCGCCGGTCACGGTATCCTTTCCGGAGAAAAGATGCGCCACTGGGGAGAACAGTACAGCAACGGAGACATCATCATAAACTGCAATCCCTCCAGGCATCAGACTCTCAGGAACCTTACGGTCAGGGATCTTACCGTCATCGACGGCCCCAGCTGGAACCTGAGCATATACAACTTTGACGGGGTCCTGGTAGACGGCGTGAACATGATCGGATGGGAACTCAACGGAGACGGGATAGACCTTGTCAGTTCCCAGAATGCCGAAATCCGCAACTGCTTCCTCCGTAACTACGACGACTGCATAACCCTCAAGGTGCGTTTCAATGCAAATCCCGTCAGCGACCTCGCCCATGTCCATGTCCATGACAACCTTATCTGGAACGATTTCGCAAGGGGAATCGTCGTGGGCCCGGAATCCGGCAACCGGGACTACGGCACCGGGTTCATCCACGACGTCCTCATAGAAGACTGCATAATTCTCCAGCACAAGGCCGGCGTGAAAAACGATGACCTCCGTGCCGGATTCGCAATCGGCCAGTATGCTTCCCCGGACCATAACTGGGGCGGAGGAACGGCCGAACGCATTACCGGCATCACCGCCAGGAACCTCCTCTTTGACAACATAGACAAAACTGGCAGGAACGTGGCAATATGGCAGTATCCGGACATGGACGGCACCTGCTACATGAACGACATTACCCTTGAAAACTTCACCATCCTTGACGGCAACGGAGTTATGACTCCGGCATTCTATGCCAAAGCCAATCAACACAGCATCCGTGGCCTTCACATAAAGAATTTCGTTTTTAACGGACAGAAGATAACCAATCCCGGAGCGAATTTCGTGCTCTCCGGAGATGTTGAGGCCGATTTCCAATGAAAAAGAAGCGTTTATTGATCCTGCTGCTTGTTGCAGTCACTGTAATTGAGGGATGCTCCGTGGCTCCTGTACAGATTGTGCCGGAACCTGCATCCCTCAAGGTCGGCCTCGGTTACTGCGCCCCTGATACGGAACCGCAGGAATTTCTGGACCCGGAACTGTCCGGAAGGCTCGGCGCCGAAGGTTACATCCTTGAAGTCGGCCGTAATTCCATTCTCATCAAGGCGGCAACCCCCGCGGGTGCGTTCTATGCAAGGCAAACCCTTTCCCAGCTGTCTTCGGAGAAGGGATATCGCTGCGTGAAGGTGGAGGACAAGCCCCGGTTCTCCTACCGCGGTTTCCATCTTGACGTTTCCCGTCATTTCAGCAGCAAGGAGGAAGTTGAGAAAATCATAGATGAAGCCGCCCGCTACAAGTTCAACCAGTTCCACTTCCATCTCACCGACAACGGAGGCTGGCGCATCCAGATAGACAGTTACCCCCTGCTTACGCAAAAAGGGGCGTATAGGGTTATGAAAGACTGGGACGGCTGGTGGAAAATGGACAGGCGCCTGTTCTGCAGTGCCGATACTCCCGGTGCTTACGGCGGGTTTTACACTAAAGACGACATCCGCGAGATTGTGGCCTATGCCGCCGAGCGTCACATTAACGTAATCCCTGAAATTGAATTCCCGGCACATTCAGACCCTGTATTTGTGGGCTACCCGGAACTTTGCTGCGACAAAAAGCCCTATCTCAGCGGGGAATTCTGTCCGGCCGAACCCCTGGTTTATGATTTCGCGCGCTCCGTCCTTGGAGAAATAATGGAACTCTTCCCCTCGAAGATTATCCACATAGGGGCCGATGAAGCCAGAAAGCACTCATGGAAGAAATGCCCGGCCTGCCAGGCGCTCATGAAAAAGGAGGGGATGACATCCCCGGATGACCTCCAGTGCTACATGGTCTCCAAGATCGCCGCCATCCTGAATGAAAATGGCCGGACTCTTGCCGGCTGGGACGAAATCCTCAAAAACGAAGACCTTGCCCCGGATACCTACGTATATTCCTACCGTGGAGAAAAAGGCGGAATCCGTTCGGCCAACAGGGGACTTAATGCCATCATGACGCCTGGGGAAATCCTCTATATGGACTGGTATCAGGCTTCCCCGGAGTATGAGAAAAAGGCAATGTACGGCTATTCCCCCATAAAGAAGATGTACCGTTTCATTCCCGTCCCCGATACCCCTCTGAAAGCGGCCTCCAACGAGAGCCTGGTAGAGGCCCGGAAAGTTTCGGCCGATTCCGTGGAGTTTATCCTTCCGGAAAACGCCTGCAACGTTGCCGGCATAGAAGGCTGCGCATGGCGCGAGTACATTCCTACGGATGAGCATCTTGAGTATATGATGTTTCCGCGCCTTCTTGCAATTGCCGAACTTGCCTGGACTCCGGCGGAGAACCTGTCCTGGGAAAAGTTCAGGGCAAAGCTTCCTCCTCTCATGGATGCCCTCCGCAGCCGCGGATTCAATGTCTATGACCTCCACAATGCCCCCGAGGTAGTATATGACGGCAAAAACGTAACCATGGAAAGCGAAAACCCGCTTGCCGTGGTCAGGTATACCACAGACGGAACGGAACCGGTCTCGTCCTCTCCCGTCTTTG
>OMQK01000180.1 GCA_900313205.1 uncultured Bacteroidales bacterium
GAAAATGCCTGCAGCGCAGCTGCAAGAAATAGGGAGAGAGCCAGTAATCTTTTCATTGGTTGTCATTGAATGTAGTATACAAATATACTTAAAATATCTTGGTTTTCAATCCGGCGGTCCACTTGCTAATTATCGGCATTATTGCTAAATTTACAAACTATGAAAAAACTGAGTATAACGCTTCTTATACTGGCTGCGGCTCTTTCCGTGGCCTGTTCCCCTGATGCCGCCCTTAATAAACGGGCGCAGGAAGAGTACAATCATCCCATCCGTAAGGGAGAACCTTACTGGAACTTGTTTGCAAAGAAGTTCACCTTTGCGCCGGCATTTGGTTTTCCGGCCGTGGAGGGGGCTGTGAATTATAAGTACCTGGTGCGTCAGGAGGGAGTGGAAAAGGCTTCTTTCATGGCCAGTCTCCCAACGGAGGACCTTGGCCGGATATGGGCATCAATCCCTCCGGGAGAGTGCGTACTGGACGTAGTGGCGTTGGATTCGGCAGGGGACAGTATCGGCCTTTCCGGGAAGCGTGAATTTGTAAGGGACTTTCCATTTAAGACAGGCGGTCCGGCTCCGGCAAAGAGTTACAGGCAAACGGCGCTGGATGCCATCCTGTATGTCCACAACATGCCTTCCACAAAGCATTGGCAGCATAGCAGCACTCCGGATATGTCTTATGTGATGAACGCATATGTGTGTAAGATTATAGGGGCAACGGTGAGGGTGGAGTGCCTTGTTGCACGTGAGTTCCCGGAGCTCAGGGAAGAGGCCCTGAAGGCTGCCCTTGGCGCCGCGGAATATATGGTGAGCCTGGTTCAGCCTGAGGGTACGCCCCTTGAGGGATGGCCGCCCACGTACGGGCTTTCTCCCTCAGACTCTTCCACTTATGTGTATAGCGTTACAAGGAACAATGCTTCCAAGATGATGGTCCTGGAGGCCTCCGTTGCGGGAGAAGCCTTCCTGGACCTTTATGACGCAACCGGAGATTCCGCCTGGATGGAAAGGTCTCTATCCGTTGCCCGCACATATTCCCGCCTGCAGTTCCCTGACGGCTCCTGGCCCATAAGGGTAAGCCTTTCTACTGGTGCTTCCCTAAGCCATTTCAGGCTTTGGCCGGCTCACGTCCTTAAGTATCTCAGGAGGCTGGAGACTCAGTACGGCATTATGGATTATGCGGGTGTAAGGAGTAAGGCAGAGGCCTATATCAATACCGTGGCTCTGCCGCGCTTTGACCTTTCCGGCATGTTTGAAGACTCAATGTGGGACGACTTCCAGTCCTACTCAAACCTTACCAATTTCACGGCTTCTCCCTATGCCTCCTACCTCCTTACCAATCCTTCGCCCACGGAGGAGGATGTGAAGAATGCGTATGACCTTATCCGTCTCAGCGAAGACCAGTTTGTGCACTGGGATAAGTTTGAGGGCGTGAACGCTTTCCCGCCATATGCGTGTGAGCAGTACTTCTATGACGTTCCCGTAGACTCCTCCATTGCCGATGTATGTGACGGCTACCTGGCCCTGTATGAGTATAACGGAGACAGGCTGGCCCTTGAAAAGGCAAAAGCCCTCCTTGGCTCCCTTACCCGCTTCCAGGAGCCTTCCGGCCGTATCCTCACCCTTATGGTGGACTTTGGAGAGGAAGGCCCCAACTCTGAAGATTTCTGGCTCAACAGCATCTGGTGGGACGCTTCCCAGCTCCTGAGACTTGACAGGCTCCTTGAAGACAAATAATGACACTATACCATATGAAACGTTTTCTTTGCATTCTGATTGCTTTTGCCGCCGTTTTTTCCGTCAGCGCAAAGCCCATTTCGCTTTCTTCCCCGGATGGCCGGTTAAAGGCCACAATTGAGACCGGAGCCCGTCTTACCTGGTCTCTGGAGAGGGACGGTGAGGTGCTCATCGCACCCTCAGAGATAGGCCTTACCCTTCAGGATGGCACCGTATGGGGCGCCGGAACCCGTTTCCGCGCAGCAAAAAAGCGCAGCGTCTCGGAAGAGATTGACGCATGTCTTTTCAAACGTTCCAAGGTTGAGGACCACTTCAATGAGATTACCCTTCCCGCAAAGGGCTTCAGCGTGGTATTCCGCCTCTACAACGACGGTTTTGCATACCGCTTTGTCCCGGAAAAGGCTGTGACGGTGAAGGCAGAATCGGCCTCATTCTCCTTTGCGAAGGACTGGAATGCGTATATCCCGTACGTGAGCCAGAACCAGGAGACCCTTGAGAGCCAGTTCATGTCTTCCTTTGAGTCCCAGTACACGGTATCTCCCATTAGCGGCTGGAATCCCAGAAGGCTTGCCTTCCTTCCTATAACAGTTGCAGCAGGTGGCGTGAAACTCTGCATCACGGAGGCCGATCTTAGGAATTACCCCGGAATGTACCTCTATAACGGGAATGCATCCTGCACTTTGAAAGGCGTGTTTGCCCCGGTTCCCAAGGAAGAAGTCCAGGGCGGGCACAACAATCTCCAGAGCATTGTGACTGCCCGTGAGCCCTACATTGCCCGTGAAACCTCCACCCTTCCCTGGAGGGTTATGATTGTGGCCGCGGAGGACAGGGAGCTTGCTCAGAGCGATATGGTTTACCGCCTTGCAAAGCCCTCAGAACCCGTGGACTGGAGCTGGGTAAAGCCCGGAAAGGTAGCCTGGGACTGGTGGAACGACTGGAATGTCTATGGTGTTGATTTTGTATCAGGTATCAATAATGAAACATATAAATACTATATAGACTTTGCATCGGCCAAGGGCATTGAGTACGTGATCCTGGACGAGGGCTGGGCCGTAAACGGAGAGGCCGATCTAATGCAGGTGATCCCGGAAATCGATATCCCCATGCTGTCCTCTTATGCCCGTTCCAAGGGTGTGGATCTTATCCTCTGGGCCGGATACAAGGCCTTTGACAAGGATATGGACGGCGTCTGCGCCCACTACTCCAAACTTGGCATCAAGGGCTGGAAGATAGACTTCATGGACCGCAACGACCAAGATGTGGTGAGGTTCTATGAGCGCGCCGCAGTTACTGCCGCCAGGTACAACATGACTGTGGATTTCCACGGAGCGTATCCTCCCACCGGCCTTAACCGCACCTATCCCAACATTGTGAACTATGAGGGCGTCTACGGCCTTGAGAATATGAAGTGGGCTTCCACGGATGTGGACCAGGTTACCTACGACGTAACCATCCCGTTCATCCGGCTTGTGGCAGGCCCTGCAGACTACACTCAGGGCGCCATGAAGAATGCCTCTATGGGGAATTATCGGCCCGTCAACTCAGAGCCTATGTCCCAGGGTACGCGCTGCCATCAGCTTGCAGAGTACGTTATCTTTGACGCCCCTCTCACCATGCTCTGCGATTCCCCCAGCAACTATCTCCGTGAACCGGAATGCACGGATTTCATTGCCGGCATCCCCACGGTATGGGATGAAACCGTCTGCCTTGACGGCAAGATAGGGAAGTACGTGGTAATGGCCCGTCGCAAGGGCTCCAAATGGTATGTGGGTGCTCTCAACGGCCTTGAGGGGAGAAATCTCACACTGGATCTTTCCTTCATAGGAGGGGGCAGGGCCGTCATTTTTGCCGATGGCGCCAATGCCCAGCGCGCCGGCCGTGACTTCACCCGCAAGGAGGTCTCCGTGCCTGAGCACATAACCATCCACCTGGCCCCAGGCGGCGGCTGGGTGCTGGAAGCAGGGAAATAAAAGCAAAAAAGGTGGCCTTAACGGTCACCTTTTCTGTGCGCGAAATCAGAGTCGAACTGACACGTCCTTTCGGACACTACCTCCTGAGAGTAGCGCGTCTACCAATTCCGCCATCCGCGCAGGAGTTTTTTCGGGACTGCAAAGATAGGAAGAATTTTTGGAACTCCAAACATTTACTTCCTAAATTTCTACACTGATGCACT
>OMQK01000141.1 GCA_900313205.1 uncultured Bacteroidales bacterium
CACACCAACTCATAACCTTTCGTCGCACAATAATGGAATGGATAATCTGAAAGACAATCAGATGTATATAGAAACACCAACTCGAATCAAAAGAAAATCTAGCTATGGAACAGCAATTAATCCAGCACTTGAAGTCGGAGATCTTGAAGACTTCCTTGAATCCTAATAAGGTACTTAAGTTACCGGCCAAATTGGAGGGGATCGATACACAAGACCTTGAAGGACTACTGACGGAACTGTATCAAGGCGTGGTCGAAGACCGCGGAAATGAATTCAGGGAAATCAACGATACGGAGATGGCCAATAACATCGCTGCTGTAGCCGAATGGATGACCGGCTCCAGGCTGCCCACCAGTTTGCTCCTGCAGGGAACCCCCGGATCCGGGAAGACCTCACTCATGAACGCGTTGTATTCGCTGTACCGCTACTATTATGGCAGCAGTACTTACAGATGCACCGCCAAGATGATCAATGACAACTACCAGTCCAAGCTTGACAAGGAACGTTCCTTCTATGACGAATTCAAGAAGGCAGACTACCTCTTCATTGACGACCTGGGGACAGAACCGGACAAGTTCAAAGATTTCGGAGTGGACTACACCCCTATACCAGAACTCTTGTACGAAAGGTATGAGAAGCAGAGGGTCACGGTCATTTCCACGAATCTTCCCGATGGAAAGCTGACGGCAAGATACGGGAAGCGGATCATGGACAGATTTGAGGAGATGTGTCAGAAAATCCTTTTCCTTGCGCCCTCTTATCGAGAGTTGCCTGTGGAAGACCATAAGGAATGACGCTTCATGCAACAGAGCCTCAGATATAGCATCACCCTCAATGAAGCGCAGCTCGATTATCTTTCGGACGAGCAGCAGGATATCCTCCGGATGAAGTGCCTCAAAACCTTCATCCGGATGGCCGTCCTTGAGGAAACCAAGGTCTCCGGAAAGAACTATTCAGCTGTCCTACACCCCGGGCAATTCATGGCCTCCAAGGTCGACCTTGCCCGGCTGTGGGGCTGCAATCGGAAAACGGCAACCCGCATCGTCCACGAGTTCAACCAGCTTGGCATCCTCCGGTCCGAATCAACCAACCGAACCACCATCCACACGCTGATTTGCCTGTCAGCCTGGTTCACCGGTTGGAGATTGATAAAGAGCGGTTTCTTCGACAGTAACCCTTTGGTCAAGCCAATCAAGAAACTGCATAGAATTCCCAAGCATGTCCCACCTGAAATCGCTGTCGAAACCGGTAAATCCGACAGCGCAAATCCTCCGGACCCAGGTGGGACATCGTAGATCCATCCCTGCCTCTTTTCCCTTTCCCTTTATTCTTAACCGGATAGAGAAAAGATGCGGGAAGCGGAGACCCTCCGGCGACATTCAATGACGAGATTAATGAAGCGAAGCCGGTCCGGAGGGTGGCAGATTTAGAAGCAGGGCTTGCCCTGTTATAGCCCACTATAACTACACGCTCCGCTTCTGTAGTTGTGGGCTCTGCCGAGGGCTTGGGCAAGGAGGCTCCACCCCTTGGATCCCCGGGCAGGGAGTGACCCTCTCCCTGCACCCTCCGATCAGGGCGCCGCCCCGATACCCCGTAGCCGGTCTTTATACAAATCAAAGAACAAGAACACCAGCCCATGAGTAAAGCATCCATCCATATCAAACCGTGCAACATTGCCCAGAGCGAAGCGCATAACAGGCGGGACAAGAAATACCTCAAATCCCTGAATCCCGACCAGATTTACATAGACACTTTCCTGACTCCTTTCAATAAATCTTATGTCACACCAGAACTGGAGTTCACCAGCCTTCAGGAATACTATGAAGAGCTCAAGGCAATGGTTAAAGAAAAGACCGGCAGGGCAATGCAGGAGAAAGACGTAGAATATACGGACAAGAATGGCAAAAAGCGTGTCCGGAAGGGAAGCAGTCCTCTCCGAGAGGGGGTGGCCGTTATCGAGGAAGGAACCACGATGGAAAACCTCAAGAAATTCACCGCCGCCGTCCAAGAGAGGTGGGGCATAAGAGCCATCCAGATTCACATTCACCGGGACGAAGGGCACTATGAGGAAAACGAGCGAGGCAGGAGGATCCGGGTGCCGAATTATCACGCCCACATCGTATGGGACTGGATGGATCATACCACCGGAAAGTCACACAAGTTGAGCGAGAAAGATATGTCGGAGATGCAGGATCTGCTGGCCGATATGTTAAAGATGGAGCGCGGACAAAAGAAATCAGAAACCGGACTTGAACATCTGGAGCGGGAGGAATTTATTCTTAAGAAACTGAAGAATGAGCAGAAGGCTGTAAAGGAAAAGACGGAAGCGTTGGAGTTAGAGATCAAAGGGCTCGATTTCGACGAGGAAGAGCTCAGTGTCCCTGAAGTGGAGACGGACTGGCTAGTCAAAAAGGCCAAGGATGATATACAGAAGGAACTCTCAACTCCCGTTCCTGTTGTGGGAAGGGAGAAATGGAGAGAGGAACGGCTTGAGGCGGTAAAGTCTATCCTGGCGCAGATGGAAAACGATCTTATCTCGGCGAAGGGGAGCCAGAAACGGAAGATTTTGAGTTATGGCAAAGCGCTCTACAAGCAGACCAAAAGGGAAATCTATAAAACCAGTGAAGAAAACAAGCAACTCAAAGGGGTAAACCAGAGGTTAACCCAAGAGAACGACAATCTGAAGGGAAAACTTGCGTCTGTGGATGAGAATGCCGTCCGGAAACTCCGAACAGACCTCGCCGCGGCAAACCAGCGCGCCGAAAACGCAGACCTTGCGGTTGCCCAAGAAAAGGAGAGAACCAATCAGGAATGGCGGAGGGCAGAGCAAGAGCGCAATAGGGCAGACGACGCCGAAGCGCAGGTCCGCGAGATACTCTCTGTTCCCGAGATAAAGCAGTTTTGGGAGAGGATTCTTCGTCAGAAGGCCTTCCTGGAGGAGATGAATCAAAGGATTGCTAAGGCCGTGAAAGCCCTTTACGACTTCGCCAAGAATCGTGACCTCATCTTCTCCAAGGAGGCAGAGGTTAGTATCGGCAATGGTATTATCGCAGAGGCGATCTTGAAAGGCTTGGATCCGACGGAAGAAAGCCAGCGGAAGAAGGCGGCGAAAAGCCTGCTTGGCAAGGTCAACTGGAAAGGAACGTATCAATCCAGCTGTGATCTGGCCGAGACCCGTACCGAACAGTTCTGTGAAGAGATAACCGTCCCGAAGGAGATTGTGGCAACGTTATTGCTCGCTGCCGGGGGAAAAGGTGGTACCAGCGTCGGGGGTGGCGGAGGTGGCTCCAACGATGATCTTACTAACTGGGACGGAACGAAGAAAAAGAAAGGGAGGCACTTGTAGAAGGTGTCAGTTACACAAACTCTATGATAAGGCTTGTGCGATTTTCTCTTTCTCTTGCGAACCGGCTGTGCTTAGACGGAGAAGTGGAAGACCGATGGATTCAAGTATGGAATCCTTCATCATCTCGCGCCGTCCTTGGTTGGAGCATTACAATATATGTGTGGCTGCTTTCCTTATTTCGCAAGTTCAAGCTGATTTAGAAAGTCCGGCCACTCAAGCCGGGGGAGGTTCTTTCCTCTGACGATGCGTCCGTCAGGATCGACTAGCTCGTTGTGTGGAATCGCATTAAATTTGAACAGGGTCCTTAAAAGCATACTCTCCGCCTCCGGGATTAGATAACTCGTTTCCCCGGCCATATACTTGGCTACATATTCTTCATAAGTTTTAGGAGGAGTGCTCCTGTCCCCCGTGATGAATACAAGCTCCAAGTTGTCCATCTCGGCGATCTTCTTCCTTAGTGCAACCGAAGACTCGATACCCATCTTGCACGGGGCACAGCCTATGTCCCAGAAATCTACGTAAACCCATTTCCCGCGGAAGGGATCCACCAAACGTCGGAAAATGTCAGTTGCCTCTCCGGCAGGCAGGTCATAACGATCTTCCGATTCGGCAAGGAGCTCATCCAAAGTTGCCTGGTAACGTGCTTTAAGGTAGGGTGAAGACAGGGCTGAGAGCCGGGCATCCCAGATCTTATGATAATCAAATGACTGTGACTGCTGAGAGCCATTTGCCTTATTTAATTCGAGCAATTGATTATTGATTTTGACTTCCTGCGAGAGCCCCTTCCCATTCATGAAGACGGCTTGAAGGAATATGGACGGTCCGGGCTGATGGAAAATGGCGCTGTCCACTGCCATCATTTTAGGGACATCGTTCATAATCCCTCTCATCGGGCCCAAGAACTGATAATAATTAGATAAGGAAAAAATAACGTTGCTGATGGTAAAAGCGGTCCAATCCTCGGGATCCAACTTGGCCATAGAAATATACAAAGAAGGATCCGCAAAATCCTCCTGTCCTATCCCCATCGCAGGCTGGAAATCTAGCACGGAACTTAATTCTCTTGTCGCGGCCAAGATCCGGATATTCTGTTTCAGAAGATGGACTTCCTCCTTGGAGAAGCCCTGTCTCCCACTTACATAGTCCGCCAACATCAGCATTCTGTCACAATACTGACTCAAACGGGCAAAGAAACTGCCTATACCCAAAGAATCTCTCTCTTCAGGCATCGAGCCGTTCAGAGAGAAATGAAAACTTGGTGCGGCATTGGAGAGCCACCCCGCCAGTTCCCCGCACCGGGAACCAAGTGGGTAATGGACAAGGCCTGTTGAGTCTATCTGTATATCGGTCTCTCCGTCAGGTGTCAGGAAGAAATAAAGAGGGCTAGATGAATTCTCGCTCCATAAATAAGACAGAATCGGATTTTCAAGAGGGATCTCTAAGGAGAAACTCCCATCAGAAGCGACTTTGCAGGTCTGAAGATTATTTTCTTGAAATGCATTATACCCAAAGAACTGAATCATTTCCGGATGGTCACTCCCTTCGAACCGGCCGTTCAACTTTCCCGTGCCCTTCTTGAAGAATACATTCTCATCTTTTATGGGCTCCTGTTCCTTTGCCGGCCTTATTTTCAGGGGCTTGTCTGCATCATGTATGCCGTAAATCATCCAGCCCCGCGGCTCGATAAGGTCTAAAGCCCGGTTACGTCCCTTGACTGGTTCGAAGTACAGGTCGAAAGACTTCACATCTTCTGAAAACGGCACCCATTGGTCGAGTATGACTCCTTCGCTGCCTGTCAAGGCATATTTCTTACCCTTGTCTCCTGCAAGGTAAGTAGTGCTCTGGATGCGGAAATTGTTGCCGGGTTGTCCCTGTATCGAAAGATGGAGAACAGTACGATCTGCCTGACGCTCCATGCCTTTGACGGTCAATGTCGAATTTGAATACAATATATCTGGTTGCTCCCAAACCTTATTACTGGAACAAGAGGACAATAAAACTACAACCGCCCAAGTGCAAATAACCAATCTAACAATAATATGTTTTTTCATTGCAATACTTCGGTAATAATAATGCTTAGGAGCCGCAAAAGCGACTGGCAACGTTCTATGATTTACAAAGTTACAAAAAAAAAGGAGACAGGGGATGGATAATAACTATTTAAGTGTTTGCCAACAATTAGAATTGAGTGGCCTTTTGTTATTGGAAAACAAAATGGGTAGCGAACAATCTCTCTTGGAAGAGGTGAAGTTCCTACAACCTCTCTCCTTTTCCTTCATAGAAAGGTGCCGACCTGCGAGCGCCTTTTTTTAGTTTAGATTTTCGATTTTTGGGACATTTTTTGGGCCACTATTTACGAAAAATCCCTTACAGAACGCTCTGTAGGGGATTTTTGCGGAGAGGACGAGATTCGAACTCGTGGTACGGAATGACCCGTACGTCGGTTTAGCAAACCGGTGGTTTCAGCCACTCACCCACCTCTCCGGGAGCCATTTGGCGAAACT
>OMQK01000243.1 GCA_900313205.1 uncultured Bacteroidales bacterium
CTTTCTCATAACAAGAGTTTTTAGAGCCCCTACGGGGCTACAGTATCTCCTAATTCTGCAAAATTAATCATTTTTACAAAAATATAAACTATATTTGTGTCTGTATGAAGAAAACAATCCATCTGGAAGCAATGGACCCCCTTGAAATCTACGGGGTCGGCAATAAAATACTAATAGAGTTCTGCTCATATTTCCCCCACCTCAAAGTGACGGCAAGGGGTACGGAACTCATCCTTGAAGGCCGTGAAAGTGATATAGCGGAATTCAATGTTCGCTTTGCGGAGCTTGTGGAAAAGCGCCATCACAAAATGAATCTTACCGTATATGACGTGGAAGACATCTTCAGCGGCGCAGCCGGTGAACATCACAGGCCCACTTCAGATGCAATCATAGTCCACGGCACGGACGGCAAGCCCATCCGTGCGCGCAATAAAACCCAGCAGGACCTCATATCGGCCTATTTTGAGAATGACCTTATATTTGCAATAGGCCCTGCCGGAACCGGTAAAACCTATATGGCCATCGCCCTTGCCGTGCGCGCGCTCAAGAACCGGGAAATCAAGCGTATCATACTCACCCGCCCCGCCGTAGAGGCCGGAGAGCGCCTTGGATTCCTCCCCGGAGACCTAAAAGATAAGCTGGACCCATATCTACAGCCCCTCTATGACGCCCTTGCAGATATGATTCCCTCCCGCCGCCTTCATGAATTCATGGAAGACGGCACCATCCAGATTGCCCCTCTGGCATACATGAGAGGCCGTACCCTGGATAAAGCCTGCGTCATCCTGGACGAGGCCCAGAACACCAATCTTGGCCAGCTCAAGATGTTCCTCACCCGTATGGGAACAAGTGCCAAGTTCATCGTCACCGGAGACGCCACCCAGATAGACCTCCCCCGCCGCGAAGATTCCGGCCTTCTTGCCGGCATACGCCTTCTGGAAGGAATCAAGGGAATAGCCACCATCCGCTTCGGGAATGAAGATATCGTGCGCCATCCCCTTGTCACAAAAATAGTAAAAGCCTTCGACCAAAAGGCCGAAGGCTCTTCTCCTAAAGAATAATCCGTTTACAGATTATTATTTATTGCCATTGCTCTCTGCGAACTCCTTGTAGAAGTTACTCTTCTCCTTGTAGTCGTTGGAGCTGTTGGAGAGCTGGTAGTAGGCGCGGCGGAGATACTCTGCACAGGCCACCTTGTAGTCCATCTCAGAGCTCTCGTTGAAGCACTTCTCAAGGGGTTCGATGCACTTTGCAACTGCCTCGTCCCTGTTCTTGATGATGGCATCATACTCACGCTGGGGAGCGGTGAGAGGAAGCTCATCTGCAGCTACCTGGAATTCTACGGCGCGCTCATACCACATCTTGCCCCATGCATAGAGACCGTAGTGATATGAAGGATCCTTTTCGATGGCGGTACGGAATGCCTTCTCTGCTTCATCATAGCGCTTCATCTCTGAGAGGATATTACCCTCAACGCCATAGATGGAAGCGTTGTTGGGATCATTCTCCTTTGCCTTGTCAAGCAGGGAAAGGACGTAGTTGGGATCCTCGTTGTTTGCCTCTGCATAATTGATAAGGCCGATGATGATAGCCTGGTTCTGAGGATATTTTGCAAAACCATCCTCAAGGATTTCCTTCTGCTTGGCGGTAAGTTTCAGAGCACCGTAAACGTCTGCGATACGGGCGTGTACATCACCGTTGTCACCATAATTGTGATCAAGGCAGATCTGATAGTACTTCAGGGCAGTGTCATAATCCTCCACTTGCACTGCTGTGAGGGCAGCGTTGAAAGCGGAATCGTCTCCGGGAGCGGTGCAGGGAGCCATATAGGCTACGTCTGCGGCGCCCTTGAAGAGCTTGCTGGCCTTTGCCATATCGCCAAGGGTATATGCGCTGTAAGCGGCAGAGTTGTAATGATTTACAATCTCGGTAAGTTTGTCGTTGACATCCTTTTCCTTTGCGCCAAGCTCAAAGGCCTTTACATATGCCTTTGCGGCCTCTCCAAGAAGGTCTCCATCTACTGAAGGCTTGGTTACCACGGCAAATTCAAGCTGACCGGCCGCATTGAAGTAAATGTCAATGTGGGAATAAGTGAGCTTGTTATACTGGGCGCCGTTGATGGTGACCACTTCCTCACCGGTGGGTTTTTCCTTGGACATGAGATCCCATGTGGCCCTGTCTACGCCGGGAGCCACGGCCGATGTAGGGTTGGTGTAGGCCGTAAGATAAGCCTTTCCAAGGTTTACCCAAGTGGCGGCCTTTGCGGCTTTCTTTGCATCCAGGCTGGCAGCGACGGCCTTCTCAACGGCCTTCTGCATATCAGCGTCTGACTTCTGTGCGAACGCAACCTGCATGGTGCAGGCCAGTGCGAGTGCGAGTAAAAGCTTTTTCATAATTATCTTGAGTTAAACATTATTACACTTCTTCCGGGGTGCCTTCCGCCGCCTGTGATTCCTCATCCTCGCTGTGGGCGACTACGGAAATTGCGGCAATGGCGTCTCCGTCCTTAATGTTGATGAGCTTAACGCCCTGAGTGGCACGTCCGGCAACACGTATTGTGCTGACAGGCATTCTGATTGTAAGACCGCTGCGGCAGATAATCATAAGGTCATCTTCATCCGTGACATTCTTGATTGCTACAAGTTTGCCGGTCTTTTCCGTGATGTTGAGGGTCCTGACACCCTTTGCGCCACGGGCGGTCTGGCGGTAGTCCATAGGGTCTGAGCGCTTGCCGAAACCGTTCTCTGACACGGCCAGGACCTGGTGTTTAGCTACGTCTTCGGCTTCAGGATCCTGACATACTACGCCAACCACAAAGTCTCCTTCATCAAGATTGATGCCACGGACGCCGGTGGAGGTACGGCCAAGGGGCCTTGCCTCCGTTTCATCGAACCTTACGCACCTTCCGCCATTGGCTGCGATCATGATGTTGCAGCGGCCGTTGGTGAGGATTGCCTCAAGGAGTTCATCGTCCTCGCGGATATTGATGGCGTTGACACCGTTGGTGCGTGGACGGGAATAAGCCTCAAGGGAAGTCTTCTTCACC
>OMQK01000146.1 GCA_900313205.1 uncultured Bacteroidales bacterium
TAACACACTGACACACAAATACTTAACCTCCACCCAATCGGCATTACTTTCGAAGATGTGCGCGGTGGGGGTAACGTGGATCACTGAGCTTTCACGGAACAAGTCCCCCCCCCGAGGGGAGGGGTTTCGGGAGGGGGTAACGTGGGTCACTTTGCTTTCACAGTAATGTGAAAACAGTTCTGCTTACGTTCGTACTTAATGTAGCAGAGGCCCTTGTTGTGGATGTCACGGAGAACCTGGCCAAGGACGGCGCGGAGGTATTCCGGAGGAACGTCCTCATACGGACGGCCGCGGAGCTCCTCAACCTTAACATAGCGCCAATAGGACAGGTCAAATGTGGTGCCGTAGCGGTGCGTGGAGTTCTCCGAGGCGTTTGTATTACGTTTGCGAAGGGCTGCTACATCGGCCTCAGTACGCAGAACGGAAGTGATTACAAGTTTGTTGGGATTAAGGCCATGGGACGCCAGGGAATCCTGGAAATTACGGCCGATAACATCCAACAGATCCTTGGCCGATGGCACCAGATACGGGATGGAATGGGTAAGCTCCCGAATCTCGTAGAGTTCACAGTCCTCCAGAAGGACCAGTTTATCCTTCATCTTTTCCGCCTCTTCCCTGTCCTTCACGGGCGGCACGCCTATGGCCTGGGCCACGTTAAGCTGGACATCGTTCATGTCGTTGAACTCACGGGCGTACTTCACATCATAGATGCGCACAGGGTGATTCTCAATGGGCCCAAGGGCAAGCCAGCGCTTTTCACGGACACAGCTTCTGACATTGAAAAATGCATATAGGACAAGGCCGGAAAGTACCACCGAACCTATTAGGAGGACTACTGACTTAGGTTTCATAGCACAAAGGTAGCTTTTTATCCTGATTTTTTTTAACTTTGTAAGTTAAAATAACTAAAACCTATGTCCGAAGACAAAAAACAGGCGGCAAGAATCCAAACTTCAATTCTTAACCCGCTGGAGAAGAAAGTACTGGTGTGGCTGGCACAGCGTATGCCCTCTTGGGTTACCTCAGACATGCTCACATTCGTGGGCTTTCTGGGTGCCATAGTGATGGCCACCGGTTACGCCCTTGCAAACCTTAACTTAAACTGGCTGTGGCTTTCCTGCCTTGGCCTTATGATCAACTGGTTCGGAGACTCCCTGGACGGTTCCCTTGCACGCGTGAGGAACACCCAGCGTAAAACCTATGGCTTCTACATCGATCACAATGTGGATGTTATCAATGAAACCATTATGTTTGTTGGAGTGGGCCTCAGTCCCCTTGTGAACATGAGCTTTGCAATGTTTGCCCTGGTGGCTTATTTCATGCTCAGTATCTACGTTTACATTGACTGCCACCTCAAGGGAGAAATGCGTCTCACCTATGCAGGAATGGGTCCCACGGAGTTCCGCCTCATCCTTATCATCGTAAACATCTGCTTCATCTACATCCCCTGGCTGTCCCAGTGGAAAAAGCCCATCACCATCTTCCACAACGACTTCCAGGTGGGTCTGTTCGATTACATTGCCGTAGCTGCGGCACTTGCAATCTTTGCAGCTTATATTGTAAGTTTCTTCAAGGATCTCAAGTATTTCAACGAGAAGGATCCCATTAAGAAGGACTAGAGAACAAGATGCAGGTCATAACTCCAGAAGACGCCGTAAAACTTTCCCCGGTTTTCAAAGGAAAAGCGGGGAAGATTCTTTTCAGGCTGGCCCTCAAATTCACAGGCATTGACCACGTGAATGAACTCCACGACTACGTGTGGAAGCAAGGGACCAAACCGGGGCCGGACTTTGCAAAAGGCATTCTGGATTATGCCCAGGTGGATTTTGCCGTCGGCAATCCTGAACGTCTGGAGAGCCTTCCGGAAGGTGCCTTCATAGTGATAGCAAATCACGTTTACGGCCATCTTGACGGTATATGCCTTGTAGACCTCATAGGCCATAAACGCCCCGGGGCAAAGGCCATGGTAAATGAATTCCTCAGTTGGATTAAGGGCCTGGAGCCCAATTTCATCTCAGTGAATCCCACCACCACAAAAAGGGAAACCACATCCACCAGCATAAACGGAGTGAAGAGCGCCCTCCTCCAGATAAAAAGCGGAGAACCGCTCATCCTCTTCCCTTCCGGTGCCGTGGCCGATCTAAAGCCCCGCGAAGGCTGGATTATCCGTGAAAGGGAGTGGCAGGACGCCGCCATAAGGCTTATCCGCAAGGCCGGCGTTCCTATAGTGCCCATAAGGTTTGCAGACCGTAATTCCATGTTCTACTACCTCCTGGGCCTTATCCACTACAAACTGCGCTTCACACGCCTCTTCCATGAGGTTTTCAACAAGAAGGGCAGCCACCCGCGCGTGATTATCGGCCCCACAATAAGCGTTGAAGCCCAGAAAGCCATCCCGGAGGATCAGTTCAAACAGTTCCTCCGTGACAGCGTATACTCAATCCCCGTCCCCCATAACTTCATAAACAGAAGCCAATTATGGAAATAGTACTCATCACCGGCGGCAGCAGCGGAATTGGCGCGGAAACGGCAAAGGTTTTGGCCAATGCAGGCATGAAAGTCTATGCCGGCTCAAGGCGCGGAACGGCCATAGAGGCCCATCCCGGCATAGTTCCCATAAAACTGGACGTCAATGACGCCGCCACCCTCAAGGCAGCAGTCGATCAGATCCTTGAGGCCGATGGCCGGCTAGATGCCGTCATCTGCAACGCAGGAAACGGCATCTATGGCCCGGTAGAGTACACCACGGAGGAAGACGCCAGGGCTCAGTTCGAGACCTGCTACTTTGGTGCCCTCAAGACCATCCAGGCCTGCCTTCCCGTGTTCCGTAAGCAGGGCCACGGGCGCATCATCACGGTTACGTCCGTAATGGCGGTGCTCCAGCTTCCCTTCCAGGTGTTCTATTCATCGGCCAAAGCTGCAATGCTTTCCCTCACCGAAGGCCTCAGGATGGAACTCAAAGGCACCGGAATCCAGTGCTGCAGCATCCTACCCGGAGACGTTGCAACCGGATTTACCCAGGCCAGGAAAGTCAATGCCTCAGAGGGCACTCCGTATGACGCCAGACTCAAAAAGAACCTCCGCAAGATTGAGAAGGATGAGCTTGGCGGCATGAAGCCGGAAGTCATAGCAAAGGCTATCCTTAAGCAACTGAAGCGCAAAAAGATGGCAGTAAGGGTAATCCCACGCATTGATTATAAGGCAGTTGGCCTTCTGGCACGGATTCTGCCCGAAAGCTGGAAACTCTCTCTCATAAACGCGCTTTATTCTTGATAAGGAGGCTTCTGATATCACTCATAGTGCTTCTGGCTGCATTTAACGCAGCCGGACAGTCTACGCGTGTAAGAGGCGGAGTATATGATGCGGAAACAGGAGAACCTCTCCCTTTTGTAGGAATCTACTTTGACGGCACTACCATCGGCATAACCTCCGATTTGGACGGGCGGTTCAGCATAGAGACGCGCTCCCCTGACGCCAAGGTCCTTACGGCGCAGCTTCTTGGATACGAGCCCCTTTCAATAGAGGTGAACAAGGGCGCTTTCTCTGAGATAAACTTCCACCTTCTCCCGGACAAGCGCCAGCTGGACGCTGCAATAGTGAAGCCCGACGACCGCTATATCAAGTCCGTCCTCAAAAAGCTGGACCAGTCCCTTGCAAAGAATGACCCGGACTCCGGCCCGGACTGGAGTTCCCACCTCTACTCCAAGATCGAGTTCGACGTAACCAACATGGAGGATTTCCTGAAGCTCAAGGTCCTGGACAAGAACGTGGGCTTCATAAGGGAGTATGCCGATACATCGGCCATAACTGGCAAGCCATTCATCCCCGTGATGATATCGGAAAACGTCTCTGACGTATACCACTCGGAGAATCCGTCCTGGATAAGGGAAGTCATGCGCGCAAGCCGTATTTCCGGCCTGGAAGAGGACAACGTAGTGCGCCAGTTCACGGGCTCCTACCTCCTCAAGACCAACTTCTACAAGCCTTCAATTGGCGTTTTCAACCTGGAAATCCCCAACCCTGCAGCAGCGTCCTCCCATATATTCTACAACTATTTCCTTGTTGACAGCCTGCAGGTAGAAGGCCGAAAAACGTACGTCCTGCGCTTCCACCCCAAGAGCCTTGTCACATCCCCTACACTTGACGGAGAGATGCAGTTTGATGCCGAGGATTTTGGTATTAGGAGCGTCCACGCCCAGCTCTCACCTTCCTCCAACGTAAACTGGATCCGTCACATCAACTTTGAGATCGTGAACCGCCGCCTCCCCAGCGGTCACTGGTTCTACGATGAAGAGCACCTGTTCATAGACTTCTCCATCAGCGTCAGCGATAAATCCAAACTCATCTCATTCCTTGCCAACCGCAACATGAAGTATGAGACGCCTGTAATCGGCCCCGTAACGGACAGGGACGCCCTCACGTCAGAGGAAGCAGTGGTGGAAAGGGACGTAACCGGCGGGGACGAGGAATATTGGGCCCAGGCCCGCCCGTATGAGCTCACGGAAAGGGAGCAGGGCATCTATGAGATGGTGGAAACTTTCCAGGGCTTTACTTACACATAGTTGTTCACAAGGGTCCTTGCAACCCCGTA
>OMQK01000292.1 GCA_900313205.1 uncultured Bacteroidales bacterium
AATCAGGGAAAGTCGAGCCAATAACCCTCAAGTTCGTCCAAGAAGAGAAGATAGTCATCGCAGTAGGTGATGTTATGAAGATTCCTGCAGAGGGAGGCACTTTTGCGGTGGATGTCCAGTACAACACCGACGTGGTTGTCGAAGTCGAATCAGCTGCGCAGTCTTGGATCCATTTCGTTGCTGTCAGGGCACTTACCAGCGGAAAACTGGAGTTCAGTTTTGATGATAATCCGAATCCGGACGCCAGGACTGGCAAGGTCACAGTCAAGGACAAGAACGGCAAGGTAAGGGAGATAACACTCACGTTTGTCCAGGAGGAAAAGAAGGTCATACAGGTCGGAGATGTGATGGAGATTCCTGTGGAAGGCGGAACCTTCTCTGTAGATGTCCAGTACAACACCGACGTGGTTGTCGAGGTCGAGTCAGCTGCTCAATCCTGGATCCACTTCGTGGCCGTCAGGGCGCTAACCAGTGGAAAACTGGAGTTCAGTTTCGACGCCAATCCGAATCCGGACCCTCGTCAGGGCAAGGTTACAGTCAAGGACAAGAACGGCAAGGTCGCACCGATCACACTCACCTTCGTCCAGGCAGAGAATAAAATCGCGCAGGAGGAGATTAGGATCAAAAGCGCCCTTATGCAGATTTATCAATCTATGGACGGACCGAATTGGAATATCTCGGGCAAATGGGACCTTGACAAAGACCTCCGTCAGTGGTCCGGAGTGGAATGGATACCTGAAACAGGTGAGCTACGATTGATGTTCCAGAATTTCGGCCTCAAAGGCCAGTTCCCTGATTGTTTTGATGGCTTGTCTTCCTGTGTCAAGTTATGGATTCAAAATGAACCCGGAATCACCGGCACCCTGCCTGCAAGTTTCGCCAAGTTGAACCACCTTGGTTTGCTTGTTATAGATAATACTTCCATGACAAGTCTCCCGGACATTTTCAGTGGCTTGCCTCTGTGGTATGTTTCAATCACTAACAATTTATCGATGGCAGGTCCGGTTCCAGAGTCCCTCGGCGCGAGCGATCTCCTGATGGGAGAAGAGATTGTCGATGGTGTTCGTGTCCCTTTGCTTCAGTTGAGTCAAAATGGCTTTACGGGGACAATCCCTGAATCCTGGCTTCGTCTGGGCTTAAAATTGAATATTTACAATCATAAATTCTCCGGGCAGATTCCGGACTATTTCTATACCGCGAAGGATCCTGGCTATTGGATCAATATGTACATCGATCTTGGACAGAGTAATGAAGAATATCGGAAAACCGATCCTTTTTCTATCCCGGACCGCGACATACCGGGATATTGGCCAAAGAGAGATATCAATGATGTAATTACCGGAAAGCCGATTCCATATGATGATATCATTGCCGGCAACAAGGCTACGGTTGTGTTCAAGTGGGCTTCTTGGTGCACTTATTCGGCTGCTCTGTTACCGCGGCTTAAAAAGATGCACGAGAAGTATCACAAAGATGGTCTTGAGGTGATACTACGACCGGCTTGGGGCGACGATGAGGGGGAGAGAATCCTTAAGAATTATATATTGGAACACGGTTACGATATCTGGTATAATTTCTCTTCCAATGATATCTCTCTGTCAGAGGGAGGCGCGCTTGGAGCTTATGGAACACCTTTCGCCACTGTGATTGACAACAAGGGTAATGTCATTTTCAGTTGCACTCCGAATGTCAGCGATCCTTCCCGCGGCAGGTTCGGACACGTCGCTTTCAACAGCCTTATTCCATTCCTGGAGGATATCTTCGGCCCTCTTGAGGACGAGGAAGCGTACTCTTCTACTGATTACTCCTTGGACGGAACAGTTGTAACTCTTCAGAAAGCCTCTGTCGGCAAGGGAATCAACATCGTGTTTATGGGTGACGCCTACACCGACAGGGATATGAATGAACTGTATGAGAGTCTGATGTGGCAGGCTAATGAAGAATTCTTCAGCATTGAGCCTTACAAGACTTTCAGGGACAGGTTCAACGTGTACGCAGTAAGGGTTGTCTCCAAGAATGGTAAGACTGGAGCCGGTTATTCTACTGCCCTTGGAACCCAAGCAACAGGAACCTCTACTGCCATCAGTGACGCCGGGACCGACAAGTGTTACGAATATGCCCTCAAGGTGCCTGGCATCAATGACAAGAAGAACCTGCTGATATGTGTGCTGATCAATTCCGATGGTATGACGGGCATTACTTCAATGAGCAAGTCGTTGCAATCCGGAGTAGCGTACTGCGCATCCGGAAGCAACATTCGTGATGTTTTCGGAAAAAACAGGATATATCCTTGAAACTCTCAGATATCCTCAGAGAATGATCGAACTCGGCAAAATAGCCGGATTTCTTCACGATATCGGCAATCTGATCAACCGC
>OMQK01000151.1:0-4404 GCA_900313205.1 uncultured Bacteroidales bacterium
ACGAAGGTCGGCGCATGGCGTAACGGGACCATGGTAGGCTGGGATTTCAATTCCAACGACGGTATCCGCTATGGCGGGTATTATACCCAGGAAGAACTCCGCGATGTCGTTGCATACGCTAAAGAGCGCGGAATAGAGATAATTCCGGAGATTGACCTCCCGGCACACATGGTTTCTGCCCTCACCGCTTATCCGTATCTTGGATGTACCGGAGGCCCGTATTCGCTCATGACGGTTTGGGACATCGCAAAAGATGTCTTATGTGCAGGAAAGGAGTCTTCTTTTACTTTTTTAAAGGATGTTTTTAAGGAAATCTGTGACATTTTCCCATACGAATACATCCATATCGGCGGGGACGAATGCCCCAAAGACAGGTGGAAGGAATGCCCTGCATGCCAAGCAAAAATAAGGGAACTGGGGCTTCAGGACACAGGCACAGCTTCGGCCGAACAGTACCTTCAGAACTACGTGACTGCCCGTGTACAGGAAATCCTGTCCCAGCATGGGAAAAAGGTGATCGGCTGGGATGAAATACTTGAGGGTAACCTTGCCCACGGAGCCACCATCATGTCCTGGCGCGGTACGGAAGGAGGCATAATAGCGGCCGCAAATGGCTTTGACGTCATAATGACGCCGTGCGAGTACTGCTATCTTGATTACTGCCAGGGCCCTGACCCCAAGAAAGAGCCCATCAGCATAGGTCATTACCTCCCGCTGGAAAAGGTGTACGGATATGACCCGGCTTCGGGAATGAATGCCGACTCTTCCTCACGTGTCCTTGGACTTCAAGGAAACCTATGGACAGAGTTCATCGGAGAGGAGTGGCATCTGGAATATATGCTTCTGCCGCGTCTTCTCGCAATTTCGGAATGCGGATGGACGTTGCCTGAAAACAAGGATTACACCAGGTTCCGTGAAGATGTAGTGAACTGTCATTTCCAGTGGATGGCAGCACACGGGTACAATTATTCCCGCACTATATTGGAATCTGACTGACATATACTTCAGTGGGCAGTGAATGCACATTTTTAGCGTTTATTGAGTGCATTCATTGCCCTTTTTTATATAGTATATGCCGCTCAAAAACGCCTGAAGCGGAGGGCAATGACGCCCCAGAAGGCTTCGCCGAAGATGCCTCCGCTCATCTTGGAGGTGCCCTTCTGGCGGTTTGTGAAGATGATAGGGACTTCCTTGAGCTTGAAACCAAGCTTCCAGGCGGTGTATTTCATCTCTATCTGGAAGCCGTAGCCTTTCATCTTAACGCCATCCAGATTCATAGTCTCAAGCACCTTACGGCTGTAGCACACAAAGCCGGCCGTGGTGTCATAAACCTTCATCTGGAGGACCCCACGGACATATGTTGAGGCAAAATAGCTCATCACAATGCGGCTCATGGGCCAGTCCACAACGCTTACGCCGTTGCAGTAGCGTGAACCAACGGCAAGGTCTGCTCCGCCATCGGAACAAGCCTCATACAGCCTCAGAAGGTCCTTAGGGTCATGCGAGAAGTCCGCATCCATCTCAAAGACATAGTCATATCCATGCTCCAGGGCCCACTTGAACCCCGTCAGGTACGCCGTTCCAAGACCCAGCTTTCCGCTCCTCTCAATAAGGTGCAAATTAGATTCCCGGTCGGGGCCGGGAATGACGGAACGGACGATATCAGCGGTGCCGTCAGGGGAGCCATCGTCAATCACAAGTACGTGAAAGTCACCGGGGAGGGAAAACACGGCCTGGATTATATCGGCAATGTTCTCTTTCTCGTTATATGTGGGAATTATGACTAGTTTCTTGTCCATTATTTCAGCATTTCTTTAACTGCGGCCTCAAGCTGGAGGTCACGGCCTGAGAGGGTAGAGGCAGGGTCATTGTAGATGAGGATGTCCGGCTCTATCTGGAAGTTCTCAATGTAGGTCTGGTCCTTGACGCCGTAGTTTCCAACCTGGGGGATACCGAACACTATGAGGGCGTTCACCTGGTTTTCCCACCATACGGCAGTCATAGTGCCGGGTACGGGGGCGCCGATGAGTTTTCCAAGTCCAAGGCTCCTGTAGGCGTAGGGGAAGCCGGAAGCATCGGAGTAGTTATCCTCACCGATTAGGACGCAGCTTCTCTTAGTCCATTTGTTGAAAGGCTCGTGGCCGATATACTGGCCGCGGGGAGTGAACAGGCAGTATTCCTTGCCACCCAGGAAGGTCACAAGGTCGTCGTGGAGCCAGCCGCCACCGTTGTGACGGGTGTCCACGATGAGGGCGTCGCAGTTGCGGTACTTGCCAAGGGCCTTTGAGTAGAGCTCACGGTAGCTGGGGGAGTCCATGCCCTGGATATGTACATAGCCAACCTTGCCGCCGGAAAGCTTCTCTACCATTTCCTCCCTCTGGCGCACCCAGCGCTTGTAAAGGAGGGGAGCGTCAGTTGCGGTGGGAGTAATGAAGAGATCTTTTTTCTTGCCGGAAGCCTTGATTGATATAAGGATTTTCTTGTCCACTTTGTCATAGAGGTTCTCAAGCCAGTTCTCACCGGCCTTGATTTCATGACCCTCAATTGCCGTAATGATATCTCCGGCCTTGATGTCGGTGTCCATCAGATTGATGGCGCCGCCGGGAAGCACCTCCGCTATCTTTACGCCGTCTCCCTTATACTCAGTATCGGCCAGAATGCCGATGTGCCCGAGCCTGTGGCCCTGGGTGGCACGGTAGCGGGCGCCGGTGTGGGAACCGTTAAGTTCTCCAAGCATTTCGGAGAGAAGGTCCGTGAAGTCGAAGTCGTTGTTGATGTAGGGGAGTTTTGAGGCGTAGTTGGTGTGGTAATAATCCCAATCGGCCCCGTGAAGATCCGGGACGTAGAACTTCTCCTTGACCTGCTTCCAGCAGTGCTCAAAGATATACTCCCGCTCCTCCTGAGGCTTGTACTCATAGTCTCCGGAGAAACTTATGGCCTTGTCCTTGTTGGTGGCTATGTCCAGCTTTGAAAGCTGCGCGCCGCGGAAGATAAATATGGACTTGCCGTCAGGGGAGGGAGTGAAACTACCCATAACGCCCTTTTTCACCACTGTGATGTCTCCCTTCTCTATGTCCAGCATGCAAAGGTCAAAGCCCTTTTCAAGGCGCTGGGTGAAGTAGAGTTTGGCACCATCCTGGGTTAGGTAGTGGTCTCCCATCATATTGGAGAAACGGGTGAGGCGCTTGATGCGGACATCCCTGTTCTCAAGGTCCAGCTTAACCTTTTCCACTTTCTTTGCTGTGGAGTCTTTCTCTGCTTTCTTCTCCTCTTTCTCCGCCTTCTTCTCTCCCATGAGCATCTTGTCTATCTCCTTCTGCTCCTTGCTGCGGCCGAAATCGGCATAAGCCTTGCCGTCAAAGAACATGATGTAGATGTCATCCTCTGCGCCCCAGCTGCCGTGGCTGCGGAAACCGTTTTTGTCAGATTCCCATGTCATGGCCTTGCCGCCAAGAGCCCAGCGGAAACCGCCGTCGGAGTAGCCGCTGCGGGTAAGGTTTGTGATCTTTCCGCTCTCTACCTCTATCACGGCTATGTCCTCGTTGTTCCAGCCGCCGCCCTCTGCCCAGTTGGCAAGGATGTACTGGCTGTCGGGGCTCCAGGTGAATTCCTGGTCTCCGTCTGTGTAAGAGTAGTTGATATCCTTGAAGAGGCTCTTTGGCTTGCCGCCTGAAACTGGCATTACAACAAGTTCAGTGCGGTCACGGAGGTATGCGATGTGCTTCCCGTCAGGGGATACCTGCACCTGGAAGGAGGTCTCTCCTTCAGGGCTCACGCGCTCTTCCTTGAAGGAGGCGCTGTAGGTGAAGTATTTGTCCTCCTTATTTGTGAGGGAACTCTTGTAGATACTCCAGCAGCCGTTTCTCTCTGCAGCATAGTAGAGTTCACGGCCGTCCTTTGAGAAACTTACGCCGCGCTCCTGCTCAGGGGTGTTGGTGATGCGGCGGGTGGTGGCAAATTCTACGCTGGTCACAAATACGTCTCCGCGTATGACAAGGGCTACTTCCTTGCCGTTAGGGGATACCGCCATGGCCGATGCACTCTTGAGCTGCATCTGGTTCACCGATTTATCGGCCTCATCCCTAATTACAGTAATTGCAACCTTGTTTTCCTTACCGTCCTTGAGGGTGTAGAGCTCTCCGTTGTAGGAGTAGCAGATGGTGCCGTCACTGGCGACTGAAAGGAAACGGGCGGGATTCTTGTCATAGGAGGTGAGCCTTGTTTTGGCCGATGGATTGGAAATACTTGATTTCCAGACGTTTATATTGCTGCCGCCTTCCTCTGAAAGATAGTAGAAAGTATCCCCGTCCTGTCCGATGACAGGATTGCGGTCCTCTCCGTTATAGATGGTGAGTTTTCTGAAATTCAGTTTTCCGTCCCATTGCCAGATGTCCCTTGTGACGG
>OMQK01000151.1:4440-6336 GCA_900313205.1 uncultured Bacteroidales bacterium
CGATGTATGGTGCTTTCTGAGGGGATCCTCATAGCCCTTCCAGTCCTCATAGAGGATGGTGCCGTTGGGACCGAAACTAAGCGCGCATACGGTAAGGGAGGTGACAAGCTCCGGTGCGCCGCCTTCCAGGGAAGACCTGTAAAGGGCGGGGTCTCCGGGGAAGCCGTCGAACTGGGGGCTCTGGAGAGCGGTGGTGTACCAGTTATAGTAAACGTATCCGTCCGGAGAAACCGCAAGGGGAGTCTCATTGCCCGGAGTGGTTGTTAGGCGGGTAGGAGTGCCGCCCTGTTTTCCGGTAATGAAGATGTCCTTGGAACCTTCCCTCCAGCTGCTGAAGACTATGCGGCCGCCGTCCGGAGTCCAGATGGGGTCTGTCTCATAAGCCTTGTTGGAGGTTATCTGAAGGGCCAGTCCTCCTTCCGAGGGCACTGTATAGATATCTCCTTTATAACTGAAGGCTATGGTTTTGCCATCCGGGGAAATGGCGTTATGGCGTACCCACTGGGGTACTTCCTGGGCAGCTGCACTTGCTGCGGCAATAAGAGCGGCTAAGGTGATGAGGATACGTTTCATACGCGTTGTCTATCTTTGAATTTCAAAGATAATAAATTTTTTTCTAAATTTGCATTATGACTGCAATATACACTATTACCTCCGGCCTTCACAATGAAAGTGAAGTTAGCCGCCTGAGTGACCAATTCCTTTCCGGCATCTTCCCGGACGGTGGCTTTGAATTCCGCGGCAGTTCTTTCCAGGACTTCGGAACGCACACGCTAGACCTTATATACGTACGCACAGGTGGCGCAGAGGGCATTTTCAGGAGCCTCCTGCCAGAAATGCTCTCAAGGGGCATAAGCCGATACTACCTCCTTACCTCCGGAAAAAGCAATTCCCTTGCGGCATCTCTGGAAATACTCTCTTACCTTGGCCAGCAGGGCCTTAAGGGAGAAGTGCTTCACGGTAGCCCGGAGTATCTGAGGAGCCGTATAAACGCCCTTGAAACCGTTGCCATTGCAAGACAAAAACTTCAAAGGGCGCGCATTGGCGTAATTGGAGAACCCTCCGACTGGCTCATCTCCAGTCACGCGGATCCCGTGGCCCTGATGGACAGAATAGGTGTAAAGTTAGAGTCTATCCCAATGGAGGAACTGCTTCAGGAGATTGGCCGCGCCAAGGCCGATCCAGCCCCTTCTGAAGTGCCTATGGCAGATAATGTCCGTGCCTCTTATCCGGGTGCAACGCAGATATATCACGCTCTTGAAGTACTTGTTAAGAATCATAAACTTAACGCACTTACGCTCAGGTGCTTTGATTTACTTTCATCTGTGGGCAACACAGGCTGTCTGGCCCTTGCTTCCTTCAATGCCGACGGCTTCCCCGCCTCCTGCGAGGGCGATGTCCCGGCGCTTCTTTCGATGATGATCTCCCAGGCCCTTACCGGCTTTACCGGCTTCCAGGCGAATCCTTCCAGGATTGATGTGGAGACAGGTGAAATCCTCTTTGCCCACTGCACCGTTCCGTTCAATATGGTTCGTAACTGGCAGTACGACACCCACTTTGAATCCGGCATCGGGGTAGGCATCCATGGAGAGATTCCTGAGGGCCCCGTGACTGTTTTCAAGGTGTCAGGTAAGCTGGACCGTTTCTTTGCCGCAGAGGGAGAACTCCTCTACAACCAGTACGAGGATAATCTCTGCCGCACCCAGGTTGTGCTTAAGGTGAAGCCTGAGGAAGCCCGTTACTTCCTCACAAAGCCCATCGGCAATCACCATATCATTGTTCCCGGGCACTGCAAGGCCCTATTTGAAGAACTTCTGGGATAATGGAGAAACTCCTCTCACAACACGGGATAAAACCCACGCCCAACCGCCTTCTGGTGGCGCGTGAGTTGTCATC
>OMQK01000156.1 GCA_900313205.1 uncultured Bacteroidales bacterium
AGCCCGCTCCGGAACTTGTGGAGCAGTGCCGTGAGATTGTGCGCAGCTTTAACGGAACATATAAGTGTGACGTTCTGGTGGAGCCTAATATCCTCCTCCCTTCAAACCTTGCCTGCCGCCGCCTTCCCGGAACAGACGGAAAAGCCAAAATGAGTAAGTCCCTTGGCAACTGCATCTATCTCTCAGATCCCAAGGAAGAGATGGAGAAGAAGGTTAAGGGTATGTTCACTGACCCCGGTCATCTTCGCGTGGAGGATCCCGGAAAGGTAGAAGGCAATACTGTGTTCACCTATCTTGATGCTTTCTGCGAGGACGGAGATTTTGAGAAATTCTGGCCGGAGTACAAGAATCTTGACGAGCTCAAGGACCACTACCGCCGCGGAGGTCTTGGAGACATGAAGTGCAAGAAGTTCCTGATTGCCGTTCTCAATGACCGCCTGGAACCCATCCGTGCCCGCCGTCATGCATATGAGCAGGACATACCCGCTGTGTATGAGATCCTTCGCAAGGGTTCAGAAGCCGCCCGTGAGGTTGCTGCCCAAACCCTCCACGAGATGAAGGACGCCATGAAGATCAACTACTTTGACGATGCCGCCCTCATAGCCGAACAGGCTGCAAAGTATCGTGGAGATAAGTGATTGAGTTACAAAGCATTATGCAAAAACGTCTACCTGATTTCTGGTAGACGTTTTTGCTTATATGATTGATAATGAAATAGTTACTTCCACGGGGAGCTAGAGTTGCTTCACCGGAACGTCAAAGTAGGTTTCCGGGAAAGGCTCCTGCCTCAGGGTGAAGTGCCACCACTCGCTGTCAAGCGGCTTGAAGCCGTGGCTGAGCATTGCGCGCCTAAGGATTAAGCGGTTACTGAACTGCTCCTCCGTAATGATGCGGCCAGCTGGAGAAGGCACGGGATTATACAGGCCTGTGTCAGGGTCTCCGCAGAAATCCGGGTGGCTTTCGGGGCCGAACCAGTCGAAGGTGCCGCCCATGTCCAGTTCCTTTTCCGTGGCCATGTCAAAGAGTGTGAGATCCACGGTGGAACCGCGTGTGTGGCCGCTCTTTGCCATTATGTACTCCTGCTCAAAGAGGACGCTCTTGTCAAGGTCAGGGTAGAAATAAGCCTTCATAAGGGTGTCCGGGACATTTGCAGCCCAGCGCACAAAGTGGTCCACGGCACGTTGGGGCCTGTATGCATCGTATATCTTAAGCCTGTAGCCAAGGGCCTTCACGTCATCAGAAACAGCCTTCAGGGAATCGGCCGCCTCCCTGGTGAGAAGGGCGGTGGGCTGGAGATAGCCGTCTATGCGCTCTCCTACAAAGTTATACGTACCAAAGTAACGGATTTCAAGGATGGCATCAGGGACTGCGTCGGTGATGGTTACAAAGGATGATTTGAATTCACTCCTGCCGCAGCAGGCACATGCCAGTGTCAGGATAAGTCCCAGAATAACAACTCTTTTCATACGGGCAATTATTATTATCCATCAAAATTAAGCATTTTTTCAATAAAAGCAGTAACTTTGGATAACCTAAAACCAGCAATATGCTATCCTTTCTTCTCAGCATTCTTGCCCTTGTGCTTGGCTATATTCTTTACGGAGCATTGGTAGACCGGATCTTCGGCCCTGATCCTTCCCGTAAAACCCCGGCAATAACCAAAGCGGACGGCGTGGACTATATTGCCCTTCCCACCTGGAAGGTTTACATGATCCAGTTCCTCAACATAGCCGGAACCGGCCCCATCTTCGGAGCCATCATGGGCGCAAAATTCGGCCCCGCAAGCTATCTCTGGATAGTCCTTGGCTGCATTTTTGCCGGCGCCGTGCATGACTACATGTGCGGAATGCTCTCCGTCCGCCACGGCGGTGCAAGTTTCCCTGAACTTGTGGGTGATTACCTTGGAAAGCGCACCAAGACCGTGATGCTGGTGTTCAGCATGATCCTGCTTCTCCTTGTGGGAACGGTGTTTGTCTACAGCCCCGCCCTCATCCTTGGAGACATCGCCGGAGACGGCACCCGCGGATCCATCATGCTGTGGGTGGGAGCCATATTCCTGTATTATGTAGTGGCAACGCTTCTTCCCATAGACAAGCTCATCGGCAAAGTATATCCCTTCTTTGCGGCCGCACTTCTTTTTATGGCCGCGGCCCTGATGGTGTGTCTTTTTGTGAAATGGCCTTCGCTTCCGGAAGTATGGGACGGCCTTGGCGGATGGAGTGAGCAGGCCGGCCTCAAGGACCAGCCCATTTTCCCCTGCCTTTTCATCACCATTGCATGCGGCGCAATTTCCGGCTTCCACGCCACCCAGAGCCCTCTTATGGCCCGCTGCATCAAGAACGAGAAACTGGGCCGTCCTGTGTTTTACGGTTCCATGATAACGGAAGGTCTTGTGGCCCTCATCTGGGCGGCAGTGTCCTCCTGGTTCTTCTTTGACGGCGGTGCCGCAGAGGTAGGTTCAACCACCGCTGCTGCAGCTCCCACGGTTGTGACCAAGGTGTCAGAGGGCTGGCTGGGTCTCTTTGGCGGTATCCTTGCAATCATCGGCGTAGTTGCCGCTCCCATCACTTCCGGAGACACCGCGTTCCGCAGCGCCCGCCTCATCGTGGCCGATTTCCTCCGCCTGGAGCAGAAAGGCATCTGGAAGCGCCTGTGGATCGCCATCCCCATGTTCGGCGCATCGGCCCTTCTCCTTTGGTATAATATTGCCGATGCAAACGGCTTCAACGTAATCTGGCGCTACTTTGGCTGGAGCAACCAGACCCTGGCCGCGTTCATGCTCTGGACGGCTACGGTCTATCTCACCCTGAAACGCCCCGGAGGAGCATTCCTCATTACCCTTCTTCCGGCAATGTTCATGACAGCCGTCTGCACCACCTTCATCCTTGTAGACAAGATAGGCTTCCGCCTTCCTACCGGCCTTGCGCCCTGGATTGGCATAGCTACATTTGTGATTTCCGGCCTGCTGTTCTTCCTATGGTACAGGAAGCGTGGAGATAAGTAGCTGACAATCAACACAATAATGAAAAACGTCTACCGATAATCCGGTAGACGTTTTTCTGTAATTAACGTAGAATCAGTAACTTACTTCCACGCGGGCTTAAGCCTTGCCGTTGGAGCCAAGCACATTCACAATCTTGTGGATGTAGAGCTTCTTCATTTCGTCGCGGGCAGGGCCAAGGTATTTACGAGGGTCAAACTCACCGGGTTTGTCGTGGAAGACCTTGCGGATGGCTGCGGTCATTGCAAGACGGCTGTCACTGTCGATGTTGATCTTGCAGACAGCGCTCTTTGAAGCCTCACGGAGCTGCTCCTCAGGGATACCTACTGCATCCGGGAGTTTGCCACCGAGCTCATTGATGATGTCTACATACTCCTGGGGAACGGAGCTGGAGCCGTGGAGAACGATGGGGAAGCCGGGGAGCTTCTTCTCAATCTCATGGAGAACGTCAAATGCAAGGGGCGGGGGAACAAGCTTTCCGGTCTTGGGGTCACGGGTGCACTGCTCAGGGGTGAACTTGTATGCGCCGTGGCTGGTGCCGATGGAGATTGCGAGGGAGTCGCAGCCTGTGCGGGTAGCGAAGTCAATCACTTCCTCGGGCTTGGTGTAGTGGGATTCTGCGGCGGAAACCTCATCCTCAACGCCTGCGAGGACACCGAGTTCTGCCTCTACGGTTACGTCGTACTGATGTGCGTAGTCAACAACCTTCTTGGTGAGGGCGATGTTCTCCTCATAGGGAAGTGAGGAGGCGTCAATCATGACGGAGCTGAAGCCAAGGTCTACGCAGCTCTTGCAGGTTTCGAAGCTGTCACCGTGATCCAGGTGCAGGCAGATCTGGGGCTTCTCCCAACCAAGTTCCTTTGCATATTCCACGGCGCCTTCTGCCATGTAGCGGAGAAGGGTCTGGTTGGCATAGTTACGTGCTCCCTTGGAGACCTGGAGGATAACGGGGCTCTTGGTCTCTGCAGCGGCCTGGATGATGGCCTGAAGCTGCTCCATGTTGTTGAAATTGAAAGCGGGGATGGCGTAACCGCCGGCAACTGCCTTGGCAAACATCTCGCGGGTGTTCACAAGGCCGAGTTCTTTGTAAGATACCATAACTAATATGAATTAGAATAAAATATTTCTTTAAGCCCACAAATTTAACTATTTTTGCGGAAAAGTAAAAGCGATATGAGCGGTAAAGTACTAATTTTTTCGGCCCCTTCCGGCAGCGGCAAGAGCACCATCGTAAACCACATCCTGGGGCTGCATCCGGAGATAGAGTTCTCAGTATCGGCCACATCACGCCCCCCAAGGGGAGCGGAGCAGGATGGCGTGGAGTACCTATTCTATAGCGCGGATGTATTCCGCCTCATGGTGAGGGACGGAAAGTTCGTGGAGCATGAGGAAGTGTACCCTGACCGCTTCTACGGCACCCTCAAAAGCGAGGTTAACCGTATCTGGGCAAAGGGCCATGTCATTATCTTTGACGTGGACGTAAAGGGAGGGGTATCCCTCAAGAAGTACTTCGGGGACAGCGCCCTCTCCGTCTTTATACAGGCCCCTTCCGTGGAGGAACTCCGTAAAAGGCTCATCGCCCGCGCCACTGATCCCATGGATGCCATTGAGCAGCGCGTCGCAAAGGCAGCGGAGGAAATGACCTACGCTCCCAAGTTTGACCGAATCCTCATAAACGATGACCTTGAGACCGCCTACCGAGAAGCTGAGAAAATGGTGGATGATTTCCTATGCGGATAGCAGTTTACAGCGGGTCCTTCAACCCGCTCCACATCGGCCATGAGGCCATAATCCGTTTCCTCACGGAGAAGGCGGGATTTGAGCTTGTGTACCTTGTGGTGACGCCGCAGAACCCCTTCAAGGACGCCCACAGCCTCCCTCTTGGCAAAACCCGCCTTGACGCTGCGGTGGAAGCCGTCGCCCGCCACCCTGAACTGAAGGTTGTGGTAAAGGACACGGAGCTCCATATGACGCCTCCCCAGTACACCATCCGCACGCTGGATACCCTCAAGGCGGAAGAACCGGAAAACAGTTTCACCCTTGTAATAGGGGCCGATAACCTAGCCTGCTTCAGCGGCTGGCGCTTCCATGAGAGAATCCTCCTGGACTACGGCGTAGTGGTCTTTCCCCGAAAGGGTTACCACCGGGGTCACGCCAAAGCCCGCCTGATGAAGGAGAATCCTCTGTATAAGATCATTCTCCTGAGGGCCCCTCTTGTGACCATCTCTTCAACAGAAATACGTAACGGCCTTCAGGAAGGCAAAGACATGTCCAAATGGCTGATGTAGGAATCCATACTGAAGCTGAGCGCAAGTTTCTGGTGCTCAGTGAGGCTTTCAAGGCTGAGGCTGTTGCCTCCCACCGCATAAGGCAGGGCTACATAGCCCGCGACAACGGCAACTCAGTCCGCGTACGCATAAAGGATAATACCGGCATCCTTACAATCAAGGGGCCATCGGCCGATGATATCTCCCGCACCGAATGGGAAATTGAGATTCCCCTTCCAGATGCCGAGGCCCTCCTCAAGCTCTGCCACGGCGGAATCATTGACAAGACCAGGTACATAGTTCCGGAGGCCTCCGGAAAAGTGTTTGAGGTAGATGAGTTTTATGGCGACAATGAGGGGCTTGTGATGGCGGAGATTGAGCTGGAAAATGCCAGTGACCCGTTTGAGAAGCCATCCTGGCTTGGAAAAGAGGTAACCGGAGACCGGCATTACTACAATTCCTACCTGTCCCTTCATCCGTACAAGACCTGGTAGCCCAATAACGGACTCTCTCTGCCGGTCTTAGTCAATAAAAAGGCCTAAAACGTGACTAAGATTGTCAGTAGTGACGATCTTAGTCATAAAACAGGGGTAAAATGTGACTAAGATTGCGTATATTTGCACATCAAACTCAAAAAAGTTCTATGAAATACAGATCACTGCTGGTTTTCAGCGTGCTCCTTGCGGCGATAGCCGTGAGTTGTAGCAAGGAAAACGCCTCGAACTCGGTAAAGTACCAGGAGTTCTCGGGCACCGAAGTGGAAGTAGGTGAAAATGTGGGAGCAAACAGGCTCCTTGTCCTTAATGAGGGTAACTTTCCTGGCCCCTCTACCCTGGACCTTCTTGACTTCAGATCAAAGACATATTCGGCCAATGTATTTGGCCAGGCCAACCCTGACGTGACTCAGGGAATTGGAAGCACAGGCAACGAACTTGCCGTGGCGGGGGACCGTATCTGGGCCCTTATGAACGCATCCAATCAGGTTGTGGTTATGGATAAAAACAGTCTTAAGGTGCTTAAGATCCTGGACATCCAGAGTCCTCGTTTTATAGCATCTGACGGTACCTATGCTTACATCACTTCTTATGGCGCCGCCGTTTGGGGAAGCGCCATGTCCCAGAATGGCCTGCTGTACAGGGTGAAACTTGACACCTATGATATTACCAGCCTGGAAGTTGGCCCGCAGCCTGAGGGTGTGGCCGTCAAGGATGGAAAGATATATGTGGCAAACAGCGGCGGCTATAATGCCCTCAAGAGCAATACGGTTATGAGGATTGATGCCGCATCTTTCCAGCAGGATGCCACTTTCTCCGCTCCGGTATCCAACCTTAAGTTGCTGTGGGCATCCGGAGACTATCTCTGGGGAACCTGTTATGACACATATGGCCCGGCTCCGGATTACGCATTTGTATCGGCCGCAAGCCTTTACAGGATGGACAAAGACGGTCATAACCATAAGGTGATAGAGGGAGTATCTCCCAGTTTCGCTACACTTGCAGGTGATACCCTTTATGCTTTCGGATTCGGGACTATGCATAAAGTATCGGCCGACGGAAAGGTGGAAACCCTTACATTCAAAGACCAGGTCATCACGGTTAAGAAAGAGTCCGATGATGAAGAAGAATTGTCTGAGGAGATTTCTGTAACTCTTGAAGGGCTGTATGTCAGTTCCGCCTGTATCAATCCTGCAAGTGGAGACATCTATCTATCAGTTGCTTCATATACTGGAAACAGCCGTCTGATATGCGTAGATAAGGATCTTACCTTCAAGTGGGAACTTGAATCCGGATTGGGTGCCGCCCATTTGCTGCTTCAGTAAGCTATATCTCAACACTCACAGACCCCATGACGTGGAAACCCGGCATGGGGTATTGTTTTACTATTTCGTAGCGGGTACCGGTGATGTTTCTAAGTTCCACGGCAAGCCTGAGGCCCCATGGGCCTTTCCAGGAAAGGGTCATGTCCCAGGTGGTGAAGGCAGGAAGGTAGGCCTCCGGACGGGAGGAGGCGGCAGTGTAACGGACGCCGGTGACTTGCCCGCGGATATCGGCCCTGAAGGACTTCCACGCGCCGAAGATGTTGAAGGAGCCGCTATGCAGCGGGATATACGGAATCTGCCAGGGATTGGACGGGTCAAAAGCGCGGTTGAAACTGTACCGGGCGGTGATTCCGGCCTGCCAGGCGGCGGCTGTATAGGCCGATGTTGCGCTCCACTCGTCCCCGTACACCTGAACATTCCCGATGTTGTACATACTCCACCGGAAAAGGCTTCCGTTGGGAACGGCTATGAGTTTATCCGTGACGTGATTGAAGTAAAGCTCCTCCCTAATGCGGAAGCTCCACGGGCCGAAACTCCTGTCCCAGAGCCACCAGGCGCTGACCTGCCACACTTTTTCAGGCCTGAGGTCACGGCTTCCCACATTGGTGTAATAAAGGTCGTTGAAAGACGGAAGGCGGCAGGAGCGTTTCCCCAGGAAGCCGAACTCCCAGTCAAAGCGCGGATGCCAGTCCACCAGAAGGGCGGGAGAGAGGAAGCGGTAGCCGTCGCTGTAATCTATCGGCAGATTATCGTTCCACTTGTCGCCCGTCTTTTCAAGCAGTGAAATCAGGCGCAGAGTGGTATTGCTGAGCTTTGTTTCGTCGGCGTAGAGCTTGTCC
>OMQK01000157.1 GCA_900313205.1 uncultured Bacteroidales bacterium
AACCCTGCTTGCAAAGGCGGTGGCAGGGGAAGCCAACGTTCCATTCTTCTCCATTTCCGGCTCAGACTTCGTTGAGATGTTCGTGGGCGTAGGTGCATCCCGTGTGAGGGATCTCTTCCGCCAGGCAAAGGAGAAGGCCCCGTGCATCGTATTCATAGATGAGATTGACGCCGTGGGCCGCGCAAGGGCCAAAAACGGAGGCTTCTCCTCCAATGATGAACGAGAGAACACCCTTAACCAGCTCCTCACGGAAATGGACGGCTTCGGGACCAACAGCGGCGTAATTGTTCTTGCCGCAACCAACCGCTCGGACATCCTTGACCAGGCCCTCATGCGTGCCGGCCGTTTTGACCGCCAGATCCACGTTGAGCTGCCTGAACTTAAGGAACGCGAGGAAATCTTCCAGGTACACCTGAAAGGTATAAAGCTGGGAGAGGACTTCAACGTGGAATTCATGGCCAAGCATACCCCTGGCTTCTCCGGGGCCGATATAGCCAACGTCTGCAACGAAGCCGCCCTCACGGCTGCCCGCCGCGGCCACAGCGCCGTGCTGCAGCAGGACTTCCTGGATGCCGTAGACCGTATTATCGGCGGTCTTGAAAGAAAGTCCAACACCATCATGACTCCCGCCGAAAAACGCACCACGGCATATCATGAGGCCGGTCATGCCCTTGTGGGCTGGCTCCTTCCTTACGCAGATCCTGTGTTCAAGGTAAGCATTATCCCGCGCGGAAACGCCCTGGGCCTCACCTGGAGCCTCCCGGAGGAGCGCAAGAACTGGTCACGTTCCATCATGATTGACCAGATGAGTGTTCTCATTGGCGGTCGCGTTGCAGAGGAAATCCTTAACGGAGAGCCCTCCACGGGTGCCCTCAATGACCTTGAACGCATGACCGGAATGGCCTACGCCATGGTCCAGTACTACGGAATGTCGGATAATGTAGGGGCCCTCTCTTTCTACGATTCCAGCGGTGCCCGCGGCTACAACCTTGTGAAGCCTTACTCAGAGAAAACGGCAGAGCTTATGGACAAGGAGGTGAAGTCTATTGTGAAAGATGTCCATGACCGCACCCGCAAATTAATTGAGCAGCACAAGGACCAATTTATGAGCCTGGGTGCTCTCCTTCTTGAAAAAGAAGTTATCTTTGCAGAGGATATTGAGAAGATACTGGGGCCCAAGGTAAAACCTGAAGCAGACGACAGGTTCCCTCAGGAGGAAGAGAAAACTCAAACAACACCCGCTGAATGAACCCTACAGTAAAACGTACCATATTCGGAGTCCTTTTCCTTGCAGTAATGCTGGGAGGACTCCTTTTTCACAGGATTGCGTTCTTTATCCTGTTCTCATTCATCTCATTTGTGATGCTCAGTGAGTTTTATCGCATGACAATGGGAAACTCATACAGGGTGTTACAGGATTTTGCAAGTTGTATGGGAGCAGCACTTGTGTGGCTTACAGGAAGTTCACTGTTCAGGGGAGAGCCCCTCTCAGAGGCACTTCTTCCCAGCCTTTTCATCCTTCTTGGTGCCATCATGATCTGGTCCATTTTCCAAAAGGATCACAAGGATTTCCTCAAAACGGGATACCTGTATGCAGGTTTCCTATATATCGGCATTCCCGTTGCCCTGTCAAATGTCGTAGTGTACAATAACGGTGCATTCAGCGGCCTCCTCATGATTGCATTCTTTGTTATCATCTGGGCTTCTGACACGGGCGCATACTGTTTCGGGATGCTTCTTGGCCAGAAGATTTGGCCCGCAAAGCTCTGTCCCTCCATTTCTCCCAAGAAGTCCTGGGCGGGCTTTATCGGCGGCCTTCTTACGTCCGTCCTTGCCGGCGCCATCCTGTATTGGACAGGGCTTTTCACTTTTCCCATATGGCACTGCCTCATCGTAGCGGCCCTGATGAGCGTTGCCGGCGTATTTGGTGACCTGTTTGAATCACTTTGGAAACGTGCTGCGGGCATCAAGGATTCCGGAAACCTCATTCCCGGCCACGGAGGTCTCATGGACCGCTTTGACAGCGCCCTTTTTGCCATTCCTACCGGTTATATTTACCTTCTTTTATTTGAATTAGTCTAAGGCTATGAAGTGGATTAAGATTGATGAAGACTCCTACGGGACAATCCTGACATCGTGGTGCATCTGCGCGGTGCTCATTTTCCTTGCCGCGCGTTTCATCCCAATCCTGTGGATCAGCATCCCGCTGTGCGCCGTCATGGTGGTATTCATGATTTTCATCACCTGGTTCTTCAGGGTTCCTAACAGAAATGCCCCGGACGAAGGTAACCACCATCTGGTCACTTCCGTGGCCGACGGAAAGGTAGTTATCGTGGATAAAGTGTTTGAGAAGGAGTACCTGAAGAAGGAGTGCATCCAGATATCCGTATATATGGATTTCTTCGATGTACACTGCAACTTCTGGCCCATAACCGGCAGGGTAACCTATTACCAGTACCACCCCGGGAAATACATCCTGGCCTTCCATGAGAAAGCCTCTGAGCTCAATGAGCACTCTTCTTCCTGCATGGCCAATGAATATGGGGAAGTGTTTTTCAAGCAGATTGCTGGAACCTTCGCCCGCCGCATAGTATGCTACAGTGAGCCCGGCAAGATAGAGTACCGCGGAGACCAGTGCGGCGTAATAAAATTCGGCTCCAGGATAGACCTATTTGTCCCTCTTGAAGCCGATGTAAAAGTAAAGGTAGGTGATAAGGTAAGGGCAGTTGAATCTATCCTTGCTATCCTGCCGGATAGCTAGAATATCAGTTTCACTGACTGGGGGACTAATCCCCCAGACCCCCTGCGTCGCTTTGCTCCGAATCCCTTCGAATTAGCTCGACAAGTTTATCAACAGCCTCGCCTTCAGGTATATGCCTGAGGACGGGGTCTTTTTTACGGTATAGGGTAACCTTGCCAAAACCCTCTCCCACATAGCCGTAATCGGCATCGGCCATCTCTCCGGGGCCATTCACGATGCAGCCCATAACGGCAATCACAACGTCCTTGAAATGGGACGTGCGCTCCTTTACCTTGTTAAAGGTATTTTCAAGGTCATAGAGCGTCCTTCCGCAGCCAGGGCATGCAATGTACTCCGGCTTGTAGAAACGCCGCCTACAGGCCTGCATGATCTCATCCTTGAGGTATTCGTCATCTATGGGAATGTCATCAATCTCATGATTCAGAAGGGGAGCGCCCCAGTCGCAGGCCGCCTTGAGGATGGTCTCCTCCCTCTCACGCATTCCAATAGGAGCCGGGGCCGATGAGAACCTGTGCGCAAGGTACTGCGCAACGGGAATCTCATTGGCGGGATCTTCCGTAAGGGAAACGCGGATAGTGTTGCCGATACCCTCTGAGAGAAGGGTTGAAATGGCCACACATGACTTGATTCGGCCGCTGTCGCCGTTGCCGGCCTCGGTAACGCCTACATGGAGGGGATACACCACGCCGGATTCCTGCATCATGGCGGCAAGGCGGCGGTAAGCATCTACCATAACCACGGTATTGGACGCCTTCAGGGAGACAACGACATTGTGAAAATCGGCCTCCTGGCACATCTTAACCCACTCAAAGGCGGCAAGGGCCATGGCCTCCGGGGTGTTGCCGTACTTATCTATGATGTACTTTCCAAGAGAGCCATGATTGAGGCCGATGCGTATGGCTCTTCCGTACTCCTTGCACTTTTCAATGAACTTTCCAAAGAGTTCACGCGCTTTCTCATGGTCCGGGTGGAAGTTTCCGGGATTGATGCGGATTTTCTCAACAATAGGCACCACGGCCATGGCTATCTCAGGGGAGAAGTGGATATCGGCCACAAGGGGAGTGCCGATGCCCTCAGCGCGAAGCCTCCGGCTTATTTCCTCAAGGCAGGAAACGTCCTTCATGGAAGGAACGGTGATGCGGATCAGCTCAGATCCCGCAGCCGCAAGACGGCGGCACTGTGCCACCGTTGCCTCTACGTCTGAGGTATGTGTGTTGCACATTGTCTGGACCACAATTGGGTGGCCGCTTCCTATTAACACGTTGGATCCAACGCGGACAGTCTTAGTTTGAAGCATCTCTTGCCATGTTTTCTTCTTCCACTATCTTCTTTGCCAGCTTCCGGAGTTGTGACCCGGTATGACCAAACCTAGGAGTAAGCTGATAATAAACGCCAATTGTAAGGCCTGCATCAAGCGGATATCCAAAGCGGTAGTAGAACTTGTTGGTATAATCCGGATTCCAGAAGGAATTCCATCCCCATTTACCCTGCACCATCACATGCACCTCTATTGGGTCGAACATTAGGCCGAAGCCAACGCCACCTCGCACACCAA
>OMQK01000060.1 GCA_900313205.1 uncultured Bacteroidales bacterium
TTTTCCGTCCATGGACACTTCGATCTTGTACCTATAGATGGGCGCCGCACTCGCACCCGGGCCACCCGCACCCGGACCGCCCGCACCCGGACCACCCGCGGCCCTGCGCCGGGCGCCGCCGCCGAACAGCAGGCGGGCGCCGTCGACCTGGAAGGTCTGGACGCGGTCGCGGTCCACGGCGGGGGAGAGGCTGATGGTGAGGACGGGGGCCGCGTCGTCGTCGGCCGGCTCCCACCAGGTCGCGGTGCTGTTGTCCAGCGCGTATTCCGGGCCGCGGCCGGGCTTGGCGCTCGAGGCGACCTTGGCCTCGCCGGGGAAGCCCTGGCCGGTGCTCATGGTGGTCTTGCCGATGGACACGATGATGGACCCGGAATCGCCCTGGGCGGGATCCTTCACCACGCCGGGCGCCCACTGGGGCGTGTCGGTGACGTTGCAGGTGAGGTTGCCTTTCTTGTCCACGAGGACGCGGTCCATGCCGATGCGCCGGCCGCCGCTGCGGAGGACCACCGTGTAGAACTGCCAGATGTTGCCGTCGGGGCCCGTGACCATGCTGCCGTGGGCCGGGCCGGTCACGATGCCGTCCGTGCGGCGGAGGAGGGGATTGTTCGGGGCGTACTCGTACGGGCCCTGGACCTTCTTGGCCTTGTAGTAGCCCTCGGCGTAGGTCCGCCACTGCGTGCCCGAGGCGGAGTACTGCAGGTAGTACGTCCCTTTATACTTGTAGATCCACGGCCCTTCGATCCAGGCGACGTCCGTGAACTCGTTCTGCTCGCCCTGGCGCTCCCACACATGGGCGGGATTGAAGCTGAAATGGTGCGTGACGGGGCCCACGAACTGGGTGATGTCGTTCGGGTCCAGCTTGACGGAATAGATGCCGCTGATGGCCATGCCCGGCCAGAACAGGTAGGGCTGGTTGTTCTCATCGACATAGATGTGCGGGTCGAAGCCCTGGCTCCAGCCGTGCTCGCGGTCCGGCGTGCCCTTCCATTGGCCCAGGACCTCATACGGCCCGAGCGGGTTGTCGGCCACCCACACGTTGGAGCTGTTGCCGGTCATGTAGAACTTGCCGTTGTACGGGCACACGTCCGGCGCGACCGGCACGCCGGCCACATAGTGGTACTCCCAGTTGAGCATGTCGGACGACACCCACGCGCCGCCTCCGGTGCAGAACATGTAATACTTGCCTTCCCATTGGAAGACGCTCACGTCTCCCGAGGCGCTTCCCTGGCCGATTTCCATCGGCAGCGGGTTGCAGTAACGCGCATCCCGGCCCAGGGTCTGGGCCTGCATCAGCCCGGCGACAAAAAGCGCCGCGACTGCCCAAATGATCCGTTTCATCATGATTATCAATGCTGTGGTTGACACAAAGATAATCAATTATGCGGAGATGCAAACAAAAAGCCCCGTTGGATTTCCAACGGGGCTTTTCAGTGACTCCAACAGGCCCCCAACTTCGCAAGCATTTGCAATCTTGATAAAATCTATTATATTTGCAAATCATATAGTTGCGATAGTGAGTTCTTGTTAAATTGCGACTTGATTTTACTGAATTGCAAATCGGTGGTACATTTTTCTGGAAAATGTACCACGGAAATGGAGGCATTATGGAGAAGATATCATTTCATATTCAGACATCGAAAGACGGGACAGTGAAGGTCCGTTTCCGGCTACGTGATGGTAGGGATGTCCAGCTCTTGCATAAGTCGGGAATTCGCTGCAAGATACCTGACCTGGCCAAGTTGAACCCCGATGGGTCGACAAAAGACAAAGTGCATGTCTACAATGCTGATCTCTCAGCCTTATTGAAGGAAGAGCACCGATTGATGACTACCGCATATGGTTTGATGAAAGATAAGGGAATGGATATGACATCCGAAGTCTTTGAACAAGAGATCGAGTCATTGAGAAACCCTGTGGTGGCGGTTCGGAAAGAGAATCCCACAATCGTCAGCCGTTTCCGCAAGTATGCCGACGACGCACTTCGTACCGGTATCATTGGCCCCAATAGACATAAGCACATCATTGTTGTTTCTGATAAGCTGGAACGTTTCCTTATTATTAAAGGCATCAGTGGGATTACTTCCGAGGAATTTGATGTCGATTATCTGATGGATTTTCGTGAGTTCCTTTTTGATGAGTATCAGTATGTTGATAAGTACGAAAGTCTATATAAGGGTTTCAAGAAAAAGAACATCCCTCAGGAACGTTTGTCGATGAATACGGTGACCTCCCAAATGAAGATGTTCCAAACCTTCTTCACAGAATTGGAGAGCGTTGATGAGATCCGGAAGTCCCCGTTTAGGAGGCTTAGTCGGGAACGGAAGAAAGCTGTGATGCGGACGAAATATGACGATCCCTTTTTCCTGCGGAAAGAGGAGTTTCAGATGATTCTTTCTGCCCAGGTTCCTCCATCCCAGGAAGAAACAAGAGATGCTTTCGTGGTTCAGTGTGCTTTCGGCTGCCGGATAAGCGACTTCCAGAGATTGACGATGGAGTCGATTTCTGTCAGCGAGGAGGGAATACCTTATATCCATTATATCCCGCAGAAGACAGCAGATTCCCAAGAGGGTAATGTCGAGGTCCAGACCCCCATTGTCCGTTACGCCTTTGATATCATTAAGCGCACAGGATTCAGTTTCCCGATATTGAAAAACATCTATGGGACCTATGGCTATAATGCGCGTATCAGAGCCCTCCTTCAGCAGTGCAAAATTGATCGCCCGGTAGCTCAGTATAATGAGGAGACAAAGACGAACGATTATCTCCCGTTGTACAAGGTGGGTTCCAGCAAACTGGCCCGCAAGACCCACGTTGATATCATGAACAAGGTTCAGGTGGACATGTACGCTGCCGGCCTGCATAAGGTAGGTAGTTCCGCGGTAACTAGATACACGAGTATGGAAATCAAGGACCGGTTCAAGTTGATGAATACGGCCTTTGATCAGGGAGCCTATAAAGTTGATAATCAGTTAAATGTTATTGAATAACCGCTATGCCTCTATCCTTTATTCTGGTTGTTGTCGTCCTTGCCGTCTTATTTGGGATAGCCTATTATTTTCAAGAGATTCATCCATATACCCTGAAGGCCATCTTTAACGGGTTTAAGGATCGGTACAAGGAAGTCCAGTCGGGGCAGATGTCCTATTTTGCCTTCAAAGAGGAAATCATAAATGAGTACTCACTTATCTCGCCCAAGGATTCACCGGAAATGGTGCGTTTTAAGAAGGAGATAATCAGCATGCTGGATTACGAAGACTTTGTCAAGCAGACACTGTCCGATCCGGAATTAACGATGAACGGGTTAAGAGTTGCATGGAGGAAGTTCGATCCCGCCATTCTCTCGGAGAGTGTTGCAAGCGCTGGCTGCTCTGATGTGGAGGAACAGGTCATTTCAGCAGTTGAGGAGAAGGTCATCCCTAAAGTATTCTCTAAAGGTCCCGGGAAGAAAGCCATGGATATGATGGTCGAGCATGGGTATTGTGCACCTTCTACTCTGGAGTGGGTTTATGACGGGGAGAACTCTTCATACCTTCAGGTCCTGTTTGCCGATGCCATCGGCAAGCATCTGGACTTTGGGAGAAGGCGCTGGTTCGCCTTTACATCAATCTGGGGAGAGAAGAACTATTCCGATCTCCTTTCCAAGGCAATCGAATGCGATAATGCCAAGAATTTGGGACTGAAGGTCAAGGAATTGTTCCCGGAATATGAGGTCCCCGAACCTTATTCTATGAGATAATTCAATTGAATACCATCGTGAAGGGCTGATGACTCGTTTGAGTTGTCAGCCCTTTATCTTGTTGAAAATGAGTTGAGTACAGCCAAAATACCGGGTGTATATTCCTATAGATATCCTATATCTATAGTGTTTCTGGGTTGCATTTTACTCATTTTTGTCTCGCCAAACAGGCCGAGACCGGGTCGAGATTGGTACTGTCGCTACACGCAGGTCACGTGAGGATGGGGACAGGAGGTTAATCTCTTAATCGTTTTTGTTATGAACGACGATAGAATCATTACGATGGTCGAGAGTGCGGTTGAAAAAGCCATTGCCGCATATTTCGCGCCTAACAAGCAGATCCTGGTCAGCCGGAAGGCGGCCGCGATACGTCTGGGTGTCGATGTCTCTACGCTTTGGCGCTGGGACAAGTCGGGCTACTTGCCCGTCACGGTACGGCGTGGGAAGTTCGTATACTATTCTGAGGAGGCAATCCGCCGCCTGGAGTCAGGTGAGATCTTACAGTAGGGGAGGACGGAGATGAATGAGATAGTGTACGAACTCCTCGCCCTCTTATTGTGCGGGGAGCAGCAGGAAAAGCGATACATCCTGGACAACGTGAAGCCAGAATACTTCGAGTACGAAGCATTGTCCGAGTTCTTCAACGTGGTCAAGGAATTGGACGGTTCGCATGCCCCGATAGATATGGTCTCCGTCCGGGAGGCGTTGATCAAAGATAAGGATCCTGAAGTTCAGGGTCGGCGTATCAGGGCATTCAGTTCTTTCTTCATGGCCATCTCGGGTGCCGAGAGAAAGCTGTGTGATGAAGAGGTCAGGTCCCAGATATCTGTTTTCATCGCAACGATTTGTGGCAAGATGACGTATTCTACGCCCGTGGAATACGTCACGAAAACCTTCATCGGCGATTATGTTGGTCGTGCAAGAAAAGAAATCCTGACGGAGTATTCGAGGAAACTCCGGGACTGCCCGAGTACGGAGATCTCCGATGAATTGGCCGTGAAGATGAAGACACTCGAAGCCCTCCTCCAGGATGACCAGTGGAAGAACTATGTCCTGGATATTGCCACCCTTATTCACGAGCCGGACGAGGTCCCGCTCATTTTCCGCAAGGGACAGGGCTATTTCTATCGCGGTAACGTCTACCTGATAAGCGGGTTTGCCGGCGTCATGAAATCCTTCCTGGCGTTGACCATTGCCGCATCCGCTTCCAATAAGGGTACCATGGCGGACAGGACACTCTCTTTCTGCTCGACGGCCGGTTCGTTGAGGGTCCTTGTATTTGATACCGAACTCGCCAGGAACACAATCAAGAAGCGAATGAAATCCTTCATGAAGATGGTCCCGGAGATAGATTTGAAACTCTTCCGCTACATCTCATTGCTGTCAGTTCAAGGAGGTATTGACGCCAAACTGAATGTGTTTGATGATGCTTGTCGTCAGTTCAAACCGGATTTGATCCTGATTGATTCAGCCCGGGACCTTTGTCGGGATTTCAATGACAATCGGGAAGCGGACGGATTGGTGAGTCATTTCAAGCAGATTGCCACTGATCTCAATGCTGTCTTGATCACGACTTCCCACAAATCCCTTGTCAACGGAAATGCGAAAGGCCATTTCGGCATGCGCCTGAATGAAGCTGCCGGTCTGGAGCTTTCCTTGAAGAAAGATGAAGATGCCCTGGAGAAATTCATAAAGGTAGAGTTCCCCAAAAAGAGGGAAGATGAATATGAGCCTTTCTGTTTTCGGCTGGATCCAGAGATTGGAATGCTTGTCGAGTATGCCCCGACGGTGGATCATACGGAAGAGCGGCGTCAATATCGAGTAGCAAAGGATGAAGTTAGTAAGCTTCTTCGTCCAGGACAGAAGATCCGACACAAAGAGCTTGTGCGTAAGCTGGTGAGCGGTGTTTTCACTTTCGGAGGGAAGAACATCTCGGAGCGAACGGCGAGGAATTACATCAGCGCTTTGTCCGGTACGTTCCTGATTTGTAACGAGGACGGAACATACAGCCTCGCGAATCCCAATCTTGAAATAGAGTATGGAAAGGAAAGGGATGATGGAAATTGATTTTTCCCCGGTCTTGATGGCGGGGCAGATAGGGCGGTATATATAAATATATATACCGACCCTAAAATCTGCCCCTCAAGACCATCAACGGAAGTTAGCTTCCCTTTCCCTCTTTTTCCCTTAATTCTTCCCTAAAATCCATCTCTTGAACATCGATGGATTGAAAAATGGTTATGGCGTATCGCGAAATTGTATTATATTTGCATTACGAAAAAAGTCGTAACGAAAAAATGCGTAATATGGAGAACCCTTTCAAGTTTGGCACGATCGTCGAGGAAGAGTATTTCACTGACAGAGTGAAGGAGGTCGCCTATATCAAGGAGTTTGTGAACAGCGCAAACCACCTGGTAATCATCAGTCCGCGCCGTTTCGGCAAGAGCAGTGTGGTGGCGAAGGCTGTCAAGCAGACAGGCAGAAAGCACATAACCGTGAATCTTCAGCAAGTGACATCGGTCTCCGATTTGTCCGCAAAGTTGTTGCGGGAATTCTTCAAGGTACACCCCCTGGAGCGTGTACGCCACTTGATTACGCACTTCCGCATTATCCCGACCGTATCTTCGAATCCTATTACCGGATCGATGGACGTGTCTTTCCAGCCGGGCGTTGATGACAGTGTTGTCCTGGAGGATGTGATGACGCTGATTGAGCAGGCGCATTCAGAACGGGATCGTATCATCATCGTGCTGGATGAGTTCCAAGAGATTCGTGACTTGGCTCCTAAACTGGATAAAAAGCTTCGCTCAATCATGCAGGAGCAGAAGCATATCAACTATATCCTCCTGGGCAGTCAAGAAAGCATGATGACGGACATCTTTGAGAACAAGAAGTCTCCTTTCTATCATTTCGGCGAAATGATGCGACTTGGAAAACTCCCGCGTGAGGACTTCCACCGCTACCTCTCTGAGCGTCTTGCCGGATGCTATCCGGACACCTGTGATGCGTTGGCCGATAGTATCCTTGACTATACCGGATGTCATCCATATTATTCGCAACAGTTGGCGGCTAATGTGTGGCAGGTTGGTGTTTTACAACCTGGGATAGCCGATCCCTTTAAGACTGCCATCGATCATATCGTTACCACCCATGGATTGGATTATGAAAGACTATGGATGAACTTCAAAAGGACGAACAAGTGGATCATGCAACGCTTGTCATCCGGAAAGCCACTGCAGACGGGAGAGTACCGTACAAGCACGGTTTACAGCGCTCTGAAACGGATGCAGAAAGATGGCTACGTGATATACTCTGACCATTACGAGATGGAGGATCCTTTCTTCCGTGAGTGGATAGTTAGGGAGAACAAGTAAGGACAGTTATTGGCTTGGGGATTCCGGCTCAAAGATAACACTATTTCGAGCGAAATAACGCATGAAGAAGGACTGGACAGTATTCAGTTATTGGGATTTAATCGCTATATTTAGGCCGATTAATCCATTTTGCCATGAGACTGTTTTCTTTGTTCTTGAGTATGTCTCTTTTTGGCGGAGCGTTGATGCCCGGGCCTTTGGATGGGGTATATCATTCCGAATACCTCACAATGCACATATGTGACAGTCTTGCGACATTCACTTTTTCAGAGGGGCATGGTGTCACTTATTCGGTAGCTGTTTGTTCGTTAACGAAGGAAACTGACAGTTTCATCCGCCTAGACAGTCCTTCACCTAATGATCGGGTGATGGCTTGTATACAGTTTGAGGAATCCTTTTCGGCCGATTGTGACCCGGACAGTGTTTATGTGACATTCGATTTTCCCGTCCATAACGAAGAGTATTTGATCACTGTATGTGATAATGATACCATGTCATTCAATACATACAAAGAAATCAAATATCCTGAACAGAGAACAATAGTCATTCCTCGTTCTATTCCCAGCCAGAATCATTTCTCCTGGGGAATAAGTACCGAAGGGTCCTTCTCTTATGAGGATATGCTTCATATATACTTACCCAAGTGGCTATGGCCTGTGTTCCCTCTCCGTTACCGGAATTATAATACAAACGTCCTTCATGTCACCGTTTCCTGTATCGATGACCAATTCTTTGGTCAGACCTGGATACAAGGGGAATATATGAAGGTCTGTGACGAAGGTTTGCTTTGGCGAGGCCAACTGTTTAAGCGGGAAGAGAAGAAAGAGGACGACCGTCTGCCACAGCCTTTGGTCACCATTCCGGAAACGCAAAACCATCTTTAACAGCTGAGAACAGGTCATTCCTTTATGTAAAGAATAAGAACAAAGATGAGGTCTCAATAAAGCATAACGCTAACTGGTTGACAATAAATCAGTTAGCGTTTTCTATGTAGACTACACAGGTAAAATCTCGAACCTTTTGGAGGACATAAAGAAGGTGGAAAGATTTGTGCAATATATTGAAAAACAGGGAAGTGGGAATTTGACAGAAATGGAGAACACAGAGCCTTCAAAAACCGTGAAAAATAAGGTTCGAAAAGGGGCATTATCGCGTTTGTGATAGTTCTTTGTATTCGTCTGATAATAAGAGATTTATCGTTTGGGGCTATTTAGCTGTTTTGGGCCTTGTCGAACTTCTCGGATGTTCTCTTGGCGCTGGATTGGTATGTGGAAAGCGTTTAGAGAGGATTGAACGAGAACTAATTGGGCGGTGCGATAATTGCAGCAAATCGTGAAAACAAAAAAGGATGCACCGATTCCACTTCTGCTTTTTCTTCGTGACGGCAAGCTGTGTTCTCTTTTCATTGTCTTGTGCACATCGGCAGGATATTCATACCGGGTTCAGAGATGTACCCCAAGATTCTGTTGTGTTTGATTTAAATCCGGATGCATTTCCGGCATCGGACATCGAATTGTTCGATGTGGTTAAATCAGGCGGTCTGTATTATTGTAAGTTCTATGAGGGTAATAGCAGCTGGAAAAGGATTCATCACCGGGACTATTTGATGGCCTTTTCCCTCCGCGACAGGGAGCCTCGTCTGCTCCCGCT
>OMQK01000163.1 GCA_900313205.1 uncultured Bacteroidales bacterium
CTCCACCATAAGGGCCGTCTCAACGTTCTGGGGATAGGGCATTCCGTGGGATATGATGGTTGATTCCAGCGCCACTACGGGTTTCCCAGCGGCAATGGCCTCGGCTACTTCCGGAGACAGGTCCAGGTACTTGTTCATATTTTGATGTTCTTTATTTCATTACTCACGGCATCCGGGCTCTCAACAGCGCAGCGGGCGCATTCAAGGCCCCATCGGGCCGATTCTTCGATGGATGCCCCGGGGCCGGCGTGCACAATTCCGGCAAGGAGGGCGTCCCCGCCTCCGGTGACGTTCCTGACTATGCAGGGAAGGGCCGGGAACTCATACATCCGCCCGTTCTCCTCAACCCTCAGGCCCTCGGCGCCGGCGCTCACATATCGGCGTTGAATGGAGGCCCCGGGAAGAGAGCCAAGCACCTGACTCTCAAGGGCGTTACTCTTGAGGGCGAAGAAGGCTTTCTTGCGGGATAGTTCCACTGCATCGGCTATGCGGGGAGCCTTGGCGACGGACACCGCATCAATGAAAAGGGGCCCGTTGCAGTTATCGATGAGCCAGCCAAGGGCCGATGGAGACAGGTTTGCATCGGCCACCACTGCATCGGCCTTATTAATTACCTCAAGGCGCTCCCGGAGCCACTCGCGGGTCATCCCTTCCGTGGCGTTCATATCGGCCACACCGCCAACAAGTTCACCGTTGGCGTTATTGATGGAGACGAAAAAGGAGTTGGTCCCTTCCCGGGCCGTGCTGCAGTGGTCCGTGTGCATTCCAAGGTCCCGGCAGGACGCCTCTATGACGGGCCCGAAAAGACCGCCGCCAAAGATGGTGAGGAGTTCAACGTCATCCCCAAGCAGGACCAGGTTGTGCGCTATATTGCGCCCCACCCCGCCCCAGGAGACGTGCACGCTTCCTGGATTTGAATCACCAAAACGGAATGCCTGGGCCGATGTAGCGGTGATATCCACATTGGCGCCGCCGATAACACAGATTCGCATAAAAAGTAGTTAGCCGCTTTTTGGCGGCTAACAAAGATACAAAAAATCCCCATCATCCCCGCTGGCAGACATCGGCCTGATTATCAGCAATTTATAAAAAACTGGTTGTACAAATTGCACAACCAGTTTTCACCAATCGCTTGTTAATCAAGCACTTAACCGCCAGGAGTTCTGACGGTCATCTTGGATTGTTGGGAAACAATGACTATCTTTGAGTCACTTAAACCACATAACTATGCCACAGAATTGCCTCTATTGCCAGAACAAGGCCGCGCTGGATGCGCTGATGATAAAGATCGCAGACCTTGAAGTATCAACTCTTTATCTTTTCAAGGAGCAGACCCACCCGGGACGCTGCGTGGTGGCCTTCAAGGACCACGTGGGACAGCAGTTCGAGATGAATCCCAAGAAGACTTACCTCACTGAGAAGGAATACGCCTCCATCATTGAGAAGATTAAGGCCCAGTTGTAAGCATCCATGAAACGCGATTACTTTGAAGACGTTGATGTGGCGGTTACCGTCTGCGCAAAGGATGGCACCATCCTGGATATGAACGCCAAGTCAAAGAAGACCTTCCTCAAGCCCGGGATGCCGGAGATCATCGGGAACAATGTCCTGGACTGCCACCCGGAACCTGCCAGGAGCCTCCTTGCCGATATGCTGGAGAACCCCAGGACTAATGTCTACACCGTTGAGAAGGAAGGCGTGAAGAAACTCATCTTCCAGACTCCCTGGTATGACGAAGGCGAATATGCCGGCTTCATGGAACTCTCTATGGTCCTTCCAGAAGTGATTCCTAACAGGGTCAGGAAGTAAACCGTTTTGCGGTGGAGGGTTATGGCCTGACCATCCGAAACTTAAACGACGCTAACCACAGCCACAACTATGTCAGAGGCCTTATGGTGTCGTTTACCCACGTTCCAGATATAGGGGTAAAAGGCACCACCCCCGCTTTCAGGCCATTCTGCGGCCACATTGTGTCGCTTAAGTTTCGGAAACACCGGCCAATGTGAAGCCGGAACATCCCGTGGACCTGGTCCAGGGCATATTTGGGCGAGGTCGGATTTTTCGAGACCAACCTCGCCCACCGTTTGTTGCCTGGAGATGCCTCAAATGGTGTTTGTGTGGGCGTGGTTGGTAGCCTCAAATCCAACCTCGCCCGCTTCAGATAGTAATAAATAAACGGAGCCGTATCGTCTTGGATACGGCTCCGTGTTATTAGGGTGTCAAGCCCCCGCAGTTTGTTCTAGCCCCGGTGACCGTGATGATGGTGACCATGGCCCTTGGGATGGTCCTTGGGATGGGACTCGCGCCACTTGGCGTAGAGGTCATCGCCAAGGATTTCCTTGAGTTTTTCCTCCTGCTGGATGGAGTACTCCTTCATCTTTTCAAACTTGGCTTTGTCCTCTTCAGTGAACTCCCTCTTCTTGTGATCTTCGCCTTTGAATTCAGGTTTGGGACCTTCAGGACGCTTGAAGTTTTCACGGCGATATGCCATGTCGTCAAGGAAGAGTTTATTCAGCTGCTCTACCTGAGCGTCTGAGAGCTGAAGTTCTGAAGCCATCATGTCAACTCTTTTCTGGACCATCTGCTCCGGAGAGAGCTTCTCCTTCTTTTCACAGTTGCACTTCTTGTCGCCCGTCTGGGCTGCTGCGCCGATAACTATTCCAAGGGCTGCTGCAATGAGTAAGATCTTTTTCATAATACACTACATTTATTAATTCCGGGAGCAAGAAAAACAAGTTTCGGGCCAAAATGCTATCGGCCCTAAATTGGATAAGTCCCTGGATTTGGGTATATTTGCTTTTGAAAAACACAATTACTGAAACTATGAGCGAAGAAAACAAGAACGCATCATTCAAGGAGCAGGTTAAGGATGCCGCCGACAAAGCGGGTGAAGCCGTGAACGCTGCGGCCGATGCAATCATCGAGGGAGCCGGAAAGGTAACCGACAAACTGCGTGAGTACAAGGACCTCTCCCCTGAGGAAAAGAAAGCGAAGCAGGAGGAGTGGAACGCAAGAGTCACCAAGGCGGCCGAAAAAGCCTCAGATGCACTCAAGGAAGGGTTTGAAGAGATAAAGGAGAAGGTCTTCGGGAAGAAAGAGGCGGAATGAGACCGTTCCTGAAAAGCAACCTGATAGTTGCCGCCTGCGCCATCCTTATCGCAGTCAACATCGGCGTGTTTATCTTTGTCCCAAAGATTCTCGCGCCGCTGGCCCTCATACTCTCCAACGTCATCACGGTGATCCTGATGTTCTTAGCGTTCCAGCCCATGAACCACATCATGCAGGCCGCCCTGAAGAAGAAGGAGGAGGAGATATACCAGCGTAAGAAAGAGGAGGAGCAGCTGCGGGAGAAGGTATCGGCCCTGGAAAACAAGACCAGGGAGCTGTCCAGCTGCCTCAGCACCTGGGGGCAGATTGCCAGCGCCCCCATGGAGATGGAGCGCGTGAGCGAGTATATAATCGGCCGGCCTTCGTTTGACAACTATATTGTGAAGGAGACGCCCCTTGCCGATCTCCTTGAGGATCCCAGGTTCAAGCCAAAGGACCCGGACGGGTTTATGGCCAAGCTTGGCATTACCCTGGACAAATGGAAGGACTGGCTGTTCCACTCAAAGGACAAGACCGTCCTTTACATAGGCCGGCACCGGGACAAGAGGAGCATAGGGATAAAACTGGACAGCATACGCATTGCGCGGGACGGGGACAAGATTGCGCTCTATGGGGCAAATATCACTGTGCTGGATCCCATCAAGCTGGAGCCGGATACGGATTCAGTGTCCCACTGCTGGGTGCTGAATAACGACAAAGGAAAAACGCCTTCAGTCTCCATCAATACGGCCGATATCTACAGCGCCATCCCGGAACTTTATGCGCAGAGGTGCCGGGAAGAGGCCCAGGCCGGTTTTGACAGGCAGTTTGAACTGCAGTGCCAGAAAAAGACTGAGTCCCTTCGGAACCTCCTTTCCGAGTATGTCCCAGGGGTGGTTTTCTATGACTCAATTGACGATACATCGGCCCCTTGGGTGTCCCTGAGGGACTGCTTCAACGACAAAACTCTGTATCCCGTCCTGTCCAGCATCAACCTTATCTGTGACCTTCTCTCAGATTCCGGAAATAACGGCCGATAAACCATGAAACGATTACTTGTCATACTGCTTTCCCTCC
>OMQK01000114.1 GCA_900313205.1 uncultured Bacteroidales bacterium
CCTTCTCTCCAAGGGCTATACTGCCCCCCAGATTGCCGATGCCCTCAGTCTAAGCTCAGAGACCATCCGCTGGTACAGAAAAAAACTGCTCCAGAAGTTTGACGTTGCAAACACTCCGGAGCTCATTTTCCAGGCACGTGAAATGAGGTTGCTATAGGAGTTTCTTCCTTCTGAACAGCACAAATACCAGAAGGCAACTGAGGGCCATCAGGGCCACGATGATAACCCAGTTCCAGAAATTGGCGTTGGGGTCATCGGCATTGATCATTGGAAGTCTCACGTTCATGCCGTAGAAGCCGGCAATTAGGGTGGGAGGCATGAGGAACACGCTCACTACGGCCAGGATTTTCATAATCTTGTTCTGCTCCAGATTGATAAGACCAACCACGGTGTCCTGAAGGTATTCAAGACGCTCGAAGCAGAAGTTGGTGTGGCTAAGGAGTGAGGAGATATCCTGCAGGAGTACGTTCAGGCGGTTCTCAAGGCTGCGGGGCACCTTTGTGGAGCGCATAAGGTTAGAGATAAGGCGCTGCTTATCAACTACGTTCTCACGCACCACCATGGTGTTTTCCTGCATCTGGGAGATGTCAATCAGGAGTTCCTGGTCAATGTCTTCCTGGTCGTTGATCTGTTTGGCGTACTGGGAGATTTCCTTTGAGAGGAGCTCAATCATATCGGCATCAAGGTCTACACGTTGATCCAGGATACTGGCAAAAACGCTGAACCCTGAAGGATACTGCCTGGGATTCACCTGCATCCTTCTCTGAAGGTCCGTGAAGGAACGCAGCGGAACCTCACGGAGCGTAGTGAGGGTATCGTCCACTATTGTGAACGACACAGCCTGCTCACCGTACTCTTCCGGACCGGGGGTAAGGAAGTTGGTGTTTGCAAAGATGGCATCGTCGGTTTCAAAATAACGGGACGATGACTCAATTTCCTCCGCTTGCGCGCGGGACTGGATTTCCGTGCCCAGGAAGCCTTCTACGGCACGTTTTTCCGCACCGGTGGGCTGGACAAGGTCAATCCATACCACGTCTTCAAGCTTGATTGCAGGGAAATCTTTCTCCGACTGGGAGAGGAGAATTTTTCCGTTTTCCTTGTAGAAGATACTCAGCATATCTCTTGTCTTTGTTTTAGCTCCGGGCCAGTCGCACCGGATGGAGTTTAAAAAAGTTAACCAGCTGACATTACGGAAAAGTCAGCCTGCAAAAGTACGCATATTTTCTGAAAAAACAACCCACCGAGCACGAAAAAGGGGTTAAAACGTGCTCAATACTTGTAAAAATGGATTGATAAGTACAAAAATGGGGTAAAAACGTGCTTGTCAGGCAGAATACTCCGTTGGATCAAAACCTTCCAGGGCTTCCTTTCGCTCCACGCAGGTGCCGCATTTGCCGCAGTGTTTCTCTCCGCCCTTGTAGCATGAATACGTAAGGGAAAAGTCCACTCCCAGCTCACGGCCGCGGAGGGCAATTTCACGCTTTGTCATATTGCAGTAGGGTGAAACCACCTTCACACCGTTGTAGGTGCCTGCCTCAACGGCAGCAGCCATACCCTCGATGAACTCCGGACGGCAGTCAGGGTAGATGGCGTGGTCTCCGCTGTGGTTTGCAAGCATTATGGCATCAAGTTCATAACTCTCCGCAAGGCCGGCGGCGATGGAGAGCATGATGCCGTTACGGAACGGCACCACGGTGCTTTTCATGTTTTCATCGGCATAAGAGCCCTCAGGGATGTCCCCGCCGCCAATGAGGAGGTCACTCTTGAAATACTTCCCCATAAACTCAAGCGGAATCACAAGATGCCTTACCCCAAGGCGCTTGCAGTTGATTGCAGCGTACTCCAGTTCACGCTTGTTGTGCTTGGAGCCGTAGTCGAAGGAAACCGCCAGCGCTATGCTGTCCTTATATTCATAAAGGAGCGTGGTGCTGTCAAGGCCTCCTGAATATACTAAGACCGCCCTCATAAGCTCTCAAGGATGTTCTCTACGGCAGTGTGGGCACTGCGGACGGCCTCAACCACGGTTGCGGGACCGCTCATGAAGTCTCCGGCAAGGAACACATTGTGGTAAGGCTGGGCCTCCACGGTGAGCACGGGATCCGGTTTTTCGCTGATGGCGGTAAGGAGGGTGTCGCACTCCACAAAATGCTCCGTCCCCTTCAGGATCTTGGTAACAACGCGGCCGCCGTCTTCAGGAACCACGTTCTTGCAGTCGCAGAACACTACGCCGCCTTCCTTAATCTCCACGGGGGCCTGGAACACCTTGAACTGGACGCCATCGGCCTTGGCGGCCTGCACTTCCAGAGGGTTGGCGGGCATGTTCTCGAAGGTTTTGCGGTAGTACACCCAGGTTTCCGCGCCCATCCTCACGGCGGTGCGGCAGGCGTCCATGGCAACGTTTCCGCCGCCAATCACAATCACTTTCTTCCCAAGTTTGTAGGCACCCGGATTCTTCAGGAAAGGCAGAGCCTGCACGGCACGTGACTCTCCGGGGATGCCAAGGGTGGAGGGATACTCCGCGCCGGCAGCGACAAGGACTGCGTCGTATTCGGCCGATAAATCGGCGATGGTTATATCTTTGCCTATCTCCACGTTCTCCCGGAATTCCACGCCGGCGTCAAGGAGCATCTTCTCATAGGCGTCGCAGAATTTGCGGTCCAGCCTGAAAGCAGGAATGCCGTAACGCAGGACGCCGCCCATACGGGGATTGGCGTCAAACATGGTTACCTCCGCGCCGGTCTGGTACAGCCAGATGGCGGCGGCAATTCCGGCGGGACCGGCGCCCACAATGGCAACCCTGTCGTAGGAATGCTCCAGGGAATGGCGCTCCAGGACATGGCCGAAGAGATACTGGGAGGAAATCTCCTGCTCTATCTCATACCAGCGCACGGCCTGCTTCTTGACATTCAGGACGCAGTGGCCGTAGCAGAACTTCTGCCAGTCGCAGACAAGTGAGGTGACGGCGCTTAAGGGGTTGTTCCTGAAAAGAAGGGCTCCGGCTTCCTTCAGGCGGCCCTCACGGTAAAGGGCCATACATTCGGGAACGGGGGTATGTATAGGGCAACCTTCCAGGGCGCATTTTGGTTTTTTGCACAGGAGGCAGCGTGAGGCTTCAGGATTCATGGTTTGAAGGTTTGTCGGTTTAGTATTGACCGGCCCAGGGTGAGGGAATCGGCATACTCAAGGTCGTCCCCGAAGCCAAGGCCGCGGGCTAGCGTTGTAACTTTTACTGAGGAGCTTTCTATCTGCCGGTAAACGTAGAAGGCGGTGGTCTCCCCTTCCACGTCTCCGCTTAAGGCAAGGATAATTTCATCGGCATCCTTAACCCTATCCACAAGCTCCCTGATGGTAAGGTCTGAAGGGCCGATACCCTGGATTGGCGATATTATGCCCCCAAGGACATGGTACACCCCGTGGTACTGGCCGGTTGCCTCTATGCTCATGACGTCACGGACGCTCTCCACAACGCAGATGGTACGGTGGTCCCGTTTGGAATCTGAGCAGATTGAGCAGACGTCATCGTCAGAGATCATCCGGCAGCACCTGCAGTACTTCACATCGTCACGGAGCCGGTTTATTGCCTCCGTGAAATGATGGACGTTGGCCTGGGGCTGCCTCAGGAGATGGAGCGCCAGGCGCAGCGCACTTCGGCGGCCCACTCCGGGGAGCGAGCTTATGGCTTCCACGGCCTCCGTAAGGAGGGCCGACGGGTATGTTTCCTTGTAGGGCACTGGGTGGTTAACGGACCTCTATGAGTTCCACGACGAATTTAAGGGCGCTGTAGGGAGGGATGCCGCCGGTTCCGCGGTCTCCGTATGCGAGGTGGTAAGGCAGATAGAGCTCATACTTTGCGCCTTCACTCATAAGCTGAAGGCCCTCTGTCCAGCCCTTGATAACCTGATTGAGACCAAACTCGATGGGCTCTCCCCTCTTGTAGGAGGAGTCAAAGACCTGGCCGGTGGGGAAAGTGCCCTCATAGTGGCAGTAAACCTTGTCCGTTGCCTTGGGCTTACGGCCGGTGCCCTCCTTGATAACTTTATACATGAGGCCGCTGCCGGTAGCTTTTACGGCAGGGTCCTTTGCCATTGAGGCAAGGAATTTCTCTCCTTCTTCCTTTGCGGCTGCGCCTGCTGCGGCGTTTCTTTCGGCCGATTCACTCTCAAGTTCATTGTAGAATGCCTCCAGGGCCTCTCCTGCCTCTTCAAGGGAGATGGCGGGCTTGGCACCGGTAAGCATGGCCTTGAGGCCGGCAAGGAAGTCTTCAACGTTGGGTACGCGTATGCCCTGCTGATAAAAGCTGGAAGCAACGCTCATTCCGAATGCGTATGATTTCTTATCCATATTGTAGATGATTGTTTACAAAGATACAAAAATTTAGCTAGCGCTCATAGGCCGCCATGTTCATCTCGCTTTCCCACACCTCCACGCGATATGCGTTCTCCACGTGGTCGCATATCCAGCGGGCAATGTTTTCCGCGGTGGGATTGAAGGGCAGGACGTCATTGAGGTTCTTGTGATCAAGGGCGCCGGATATATCACGCTTTATGTGCGTGAAATCCGTCACCATGCCGTCCTCATTGAGGGTTTCGCTCTTGCAGTAGATCTTCACTATCCAGTTGTGGCCGTGTAGGTCCTCGCACTTGCTCTCATAGGAGAGCTTGAGGGCATGCGCCCCTGCTATTTCAAGTCTTTTACAAACGTAATACATTACTTTTCCTTTCCTGAATAAACACCTTCAAAAAGTATTGCGCCGGAAGTGGCTTCTCCAATCACATACACAAAGGGATGATCGGCAAAGAAATCTATCCTCTTGGGCTCTTCTCCAGGGGCCATGGCGGATTCTCCCACCATTTCCACAACTGTTACGGCAGCGGCTTCAGTTCCCCACTCCGCAACGTTGATCTTGGCCTTCTGAATCACCTTCTCTATCCAGTAATACCAGCCAGGCTTGGGCTCAAACATACGGTCAAAATCTGCTCCTCGGTCAAAAGCCTTCCTTACGCCCATAGCCTCAAGGGCTTCCTTGAGATAGAGTTTGTTCTCAATGCTGAATTTGGGGAATTTCAGATGGACCTCGGCATCCCTGAGAAGGCCTCCTGTAACTTCACTCCAGGGGGTGGCCTTCAATTTTTCAAGAAGAGTCTTCACGTCATTGCCGTCCGGAAGAAGGATGTACATGTAGTACTTGCCACCGGCATAAGGGAGGGCCACAAGCTTGTATCCGTCCCTTATGGCATAACGGTGCTCCTTGATATTGTGCATCATCTCCACCTTCTTCTTTGAGCCGTCGGTGAGGGTGAAATCCTCCTTATAAGTGGAGGACTCCCTGAACATAGGGCTATAATCACTTCCCGCCCATTTTGCCTTGAAATAAAGGGCGTTCATAATGTAGGCAACGGCATCCGGGGACAGATCTGAGGGCTCCAGGACCTTGTCTATGAATCCGTTTGTAGAGCGGCTTGCCCACTCATTGATCCTGGCTGCGGTATAATCCGGATTTGTGAACGGCATACTCTCCACAGCTGCATAGTAGTTGGACTGAACTGTTTCCTTGAAGGCAGGAAGCAGGG
>OMQK01000158.1 GCA_900313205.1 uncultured Bacteroidales bacterium
TACATCTGTCATTCCGCCATCCCTTGCCACCACGCAGATACCCTTGAACAGGCAGTCCAGCACGAATATGCTCTTCCTTGCAGAACTGTTTCTCTGGTGATCCTCCACTATGTATGAGCGGCTCAGTTCCATTGTGTGGGGCATGTCCTCCTTCATGAATTTCTCCGAGAAACGGAAAAGATGCGCAGCCGGAATGAGGGGCTGGCCTTCATCATCCACTTTCATGTCGTAGCCGTAGACAATACGGTAGCCGCCGCAGATGCATTCATCCTCAGCGTCCCAGATGACAAGCTGCTTTACTTTGAAGGAAGGGTCTGTGTCAAAGGGCTCCAGGTCACAGGCCATGCCGGTGCCGGCGCCGCCCTTTCTGAAGGCGATCTCCCTTAATCGGCCCACTTCCCTTAATATACTTGGGAAGGAGGAATCTATGCAGTAGACCTTTATGCTGCCGCGGGATGCTTCCGTGAGCTCCGGGGCGCGGCAGAACTCCTCTTTTAGGAGGCCTATGTCTACGGGATCAATGATGGGTTCCATTTTGGTTTAGTCTTGTTTTAGTGCGTACACTTGCTCCCTTACGTATTGCGCCCACTGGGTGTCCGATTTCTCTGAGGTGAAGGTTTGCCAGGGGATAGGTTTCCCTATGACCATTTTGAAATGCTGCCCGCGGTAGCCGAACAGTTCGTCCGGGAGGGTGAACATCTCAAGGTTCAGTTTTATCTTGAAAAACTTGCGGAAAGCCGCAATGCGGTAGAAGCGCTTTGAGTTCTGGCCGGAGAACCAGATGGGAATGATATCCCTCTTAGTCTCACGGCTTTTGGTGATGAAGGTTTTCTTCCATTCAAGGTCCTGGACAATGCCGTCAACCTTCCTGGAGCATACTCCGGCAGGGAAAAACAGAACCTGGCGGTCACTGTGGAAGGCGTCGTTCAGAAGGCCCGCAAGTTCCCTTGCCTGGGCGCCCATCTTGTTCACGGGGATGAGGTAATTGGCAAGCTGCTTGAGGTTGAGGAGGAAGCTGTTGGCAGGAGTGATGACCTTGTCGTTATACTTCCTTGCCAGGAATCCGAGTTCAACTCCGGCATCGGCCCCGCCAAGCGGATGGTTGGAGGCAAAGGTGAAAAGGCCCTCTTCGGGGATATTCTCCTTGCCGATAATGTCAACCGTTACGTCAAGGTCCTCAAAGAAGCAGTCCACAAAGTCTGCGCCCACCTTTCCCTTACGGAAGTTGCGGTTGAAATCCTCCTCATGGATGAACTTGCGGAGGAAACTCATGACAGGCCGCGGCAGCAGTTTGCCGTGGTTCACTTTTCTCACAACAGCATCCGTGTCTATGAGAATGCTTTGGTTCTGGGGCATTTCCATATCCACAAAGATAATAAAAAAAGACATCCGCCGGATGTCTTTTTTTACTAATTGATTAAGATTTAGAACACGTCAGGTTCTGAATTCTTGGGCTCATCGTCCTGGAAGCGGGGCTTGCGGGGGCCGTCATTGCGCTTTTCCCGGCGGTCACCGTCCCTGCGGGGACCACGGTCTCCACCTTCGCGGCGGGGTCCGCGGTTGCCGTCCTTTCGGTCGCCTTCGCGGCGGGGTCCGCGCTCACGCTTTGCGGGCTCCACATAGCCTTCGGGCTTCTCCTGGAGGGCACGCATGGAAAGGCGCATCTTGCCGGTCTTGGCATCAATCTCAAGGAGCTTCACGTCTACTTCGTCGCCAACCTTCAGGACATCCTCAACTTTGTCGGTCTTGGTCCAGGCAATCTCGCTCACGTGGAGGAGGCCTTCCTTACCGGGGAGGATTTCGATGAAGGCTCCGAAGTCAAGGATGGAAACCACCTTTCCGTGGTACACCTGGCCGGCCTCGGGAACTGCGCAGATGCCCTTGATGCGCTCAAGGGTTGCATCCATAGCGGCCTTGTCAGTGCCGAAGATATCCACAACACCCTTGGTGGTGCCGTCACCGTTGTCAACTTCGTCGATGGTGATGGTTGTGCCGAATTCCTTCTGCATACCCTGGATGGTCTCTCCGCCCTTGCCGATAACGGCGCCGATGAACTCTGCGGGAATCTCGATCTGGACCATGCGGGGAACGAAGGGCTTGAAGTCCTCGCGGGGCTCCGGGATGGTCTTGAGCATTTCGCCCATGATGTGGAGGCGTCCCTGACGGGCCTGCTCCAGGGCTTTCTCAAGGACGTCATAGGACAGGCCGTCCACCTTGATATCCATCTGGGTGGCGGTGATACCGTCCTTGGTGCCGGTTACCTTGAAGTCCATGTCGCCAAGGTGATCTTCGTCACCAAGGATGTCGGTGAGGATGGCGTAGCGGTCGTTGGGGCGCTCTGCGTCCGTGATGAGGCCCATTGCAACACCTGCCACGGGCTTCTTGATCTTGACGCCGGCGTCCATCAGGGCCAGGCAGCCGCCACAGACGGAAGCCATGGATGAGGAACCGTTGGATTCAAGGATATCGGAAACTACGCGTACTGCGTAAGGGAACTCGGGAGCCGTAGGGATGACGGGCTTGAGGGCACGCATGGCAAGGTTTCCGTGGCCGATCTCACGGCGTCCGGTGCTGCGCTGAGGCTTTGCCTCGCCGGTAGCGAACGGAGGGAAGTTGTAGTGGAGGACAAACTGTTGGTCGTCCTGGATAAGGACCTCGTCCATCTCCTTCATATCCATCTTGGTGCCCAGGGTAACTGTTGCCAGGGACTGGGTTTCACCGCGGGTGAAGATGGCGCTGCCGTGAGCGCAGGGGAGGTAGTCAACCTCGCACCAGATGGGGCGAACCTCATTTGTTGCGCGGCCGTCAAGGCGCCTGCCCTCGTCAAGGACAAGGTTACGCATTGCTTCCTTCTCTACGTCATGGTAGTAGCGGTCAATCATTGCGCCCTTCAGTTCAAGGTCTTCCTCAGAGAACTGAGCCTTGAATTCGTCGCGGATGGCGTTGAAGCCGTCCTCGCGCTCGTGCTTGGGCTTTGCGCTCTTTGCAAGTTCGTAGCACTTTGCATAGCAGGCCTCGTGAACGGCGGTCTTAAGGGCCTCGTCTTCCTCGTCGTGAGGATAGTCCCTCTTGGGGCCGTCTGTTCCAAGCTCGTGCATGAGCTCTTTCTGCACGCGGCAGTGCTTCTTGATCTCTTCGTGAGCGAACTTGATGGCTTCCAGCATGTCGTGCTCGGAGACCTCGTTCATCTCACCTTCAACCATCATGATATTCTCCTCGGTGGCGGCAACCATAAGGTCAAGATCGGCCCTCTTGTTATCCTCGAAACCGGGGTTGATGACAAACTTACCATCGATGCGGGAAACTCTCACCTCAGATACGGGACCGCCGAAGGGGAGGTCGCTGGAGGCAAGGGCTGCCGATGCTGCAAGGCCTGCGAGGGCGTCCGGCTGGATGTCTTTTTCGGCCGATATAAGCATCACGTTCACAAATACTTCCAGGTGGAAGTCACTGGGCCACAGGGGGCGGATAGGGCGGTCTATGAGACGTGCGATGAGGATCTCATAGTCGCTGGGACGGCTTTCCCTCTTGAGGAAACCTCCGGGGAAACGGCCGGCGGCATAATACTTTTCACGGTAATCCACGGTGAGGGGCATGAAGTCTGTGCCTTCCTTTACCTCAGTGGCGCAGGTTACTGTGGCGAGCAGCATGGTGCCGCCCATTTTCACTACGGCAGAGCCTGCGGCCTGTTTGGCCAGCTTGCCGGTCTCGATCTCGATAACCCTTCCGTCGGGCAGTTCGATGGTCTTTTTGATAATGTTCATTTGTTTACTACTGTTACGTCTTTATTGCGTCATTTGCCGGACCTTCCGGCTATATGTCATCCCTTTTTGGGTATCTTGTCATCCCCGACCCGATCGGGGATCTCTTTTTTAAGAAAAAAGGGGCAGGATGCCTTGCATCCGTACCCCCGTTCTGTTTTCCTGTGCGCTTATCGGCGGAGACCAAGCTCCTTGACGATAGCCCTGTATCTCTCGATGTCAACGTTCTGAAGATAGTTCAGAAGCTGGCGGCGCTTGCTGACCAGGCGAAGAAGAGAGCGACGTGTTACAACGTCCTTCTTGTTCTTCTTCACGTGCTCTGTAAGGTGAGCGATACGGTAGGAAAATAAAGCAACCTGACTCTCTGGTGAGCCGGTGTCCTTATTGGACTTCCCGTACTTCGCGAAAATCTCTTGCTTTTTCTCAGGCTGTAAATATTCTGCCATGATGCAATGAGTTTTGTTTGGTTATTGTGTCTCTGCGGGACCGCCCCGCAAAAAAGCCTGCAAATGTACGGAATTATTTCCGTAATACCAAATCTTTTCAGTT
>OMQK01000173.1 GCA_900313205.1 uncultured Bacteroidales bacterium
CGGGGTAGGAAATCTTGTCATCAAGGCCGAAGGTGGAACCCGTCACGGAACTGTTTATCATGGGGGTGAGTCCGCTGTAGCCTGTGATGGTGGCCAGATTGTTGACCGAAAGGGAAAGCCTCAGGGAGCGGACAACCCGCTTGACGGGAATATTCCATCCCATGGTTAAATAGTCGATGTTCACGTAGTCTCCCCTTTCCAGCCAGTAGTCCGTAACTGTCTGGTCCACAATGTTTTGGGAGGGAGCATCCGCGGCGACATTGTAATATGGGAGCGAACCGGTGTTCATGTAAGTGAGGGCGGTGCCATTGAAGATCTTGTGGCCGAAAGCCCCGTTCACCTGCATGGAGACGTCGAACGCTTTGTATCGGAAACTGATATTGGAGCCAAGAAGGGCTTTTGGCGCCGCCTGGCCGCAAATATGGTTGACCCCGTCAGTCTCATAATATCTGGTACCGTCATCGGCCACTTTCAATCCCGTGCAATGCGGCAGATAGAAAACGCCCAGCGGCTGCCCGACAATTTGATACACGACGTCGTTGTGGCCTCCGTGGAAACCGGCGCCGGTCATGGCATTCATGCCCTGGATCTCAGGGGCTTCCAGAAACTGGCCCTGCCACCATCCCGACAGGGAAATCAGCCGGTTCTGCTGGAAGGCCAGGTTCATGGAAAGGTTCAGTTGGGAGTCGGACGTCCTCAGGATATTGGCGCCAAGTCCCAGTTCCACGCCGGAGTTAGTCATCTTCCCGAGGTTGGCCATCAGTTTGTTGTAAGCAAACGGCGGCACGCTTACCTCATACATGTAAAGCATGTCCCGCGTGATGGAATTATAGCATTCGGCCGTTAACACCAGCCTGCCTTCCAGAAAGGCCGATTCCAGCCCCAGATTTACCTGCTCCCTCACTTCCCAGCGAAGATCCGGATTGGCATTGTGCATCTCGCCGAAGGTTACGGCAACGTCTCCGCCATAGGGTGAAATCCCCGTCGGCGATATTGTCTGGAGGGAATAATAGGGCGTAAGTGCACCCTGGTTGCCCGAAAGTCCGTATCCGACATTCAGTTTAAGCCTGTGCAGCCATGCCACGTCCTTCAGGAAAGATTCGTTGGATGCAATCCACGAGGCCGATACGGAAGGGAACAGGCCCCAGATATGATTGTCTCCGAAAAGCGAAGCCGCATCGGACCGGAGGGTTCCGGAAATGGAGTAACGGTTGTCGTAAGAGTAGACGGCCTGGCCCATCACGGACAGCATGTTCTGCCTCTCCCAGACAGAGCCCGTACCCTCCCACGGCCTTATCGCTCCCGCCTGGATGGCATTGATGCCATATGCGTTGGTGGAAAAACCTGTGGTTGTGGCATAGAAGCCGCTGGAACTGCTGCCTTGAATTTCGCCCATGAGGTTTGTGGACAGCTGGTGCGGTCCATTTTCATGGGCATAAGCAAGGTTAAGATAGCCACGGTATTCGCTTTGCGATGTGGTGCTGCGGTAAGCTTCGCCTCCGGACCAGATGATGGTGGGGAAGAAGTGGCTGTCGTTCAAGATGTTGTAGCTGTAAGAGGCAAATCCGCTGAGAGAGAGGCCCTTCAGCAGCTCGGCCTTTGCCAGGACATGGGCGTTGAAATGGGCCGATGAGCCGCCGAAAGTCTTTTCCAGCAGGGAAACCGGATGGTTGATCTGGCTGGCGGTGGGGATTTGTACATAGCTGCCGTCAGGTTCCGCCCCTGCACGGATCGTAGGGTTGAATGCCGCGGCGGAGTAAAACAGTTTCTGCATGTCATGGATGGCATCCTCGTTTTGCAGCGAGCCGAAAAGCCCAAGGTCCAGCTGCAGGAAGCCAAAGGCCTTCTGCCCGACGTCCAACTTCACCGAATAATTCTGGATATTCTGCTTCTTGACCACGGCCCGGTGGTCAAGGACGCCGACAGAGGCCCTGTAATGGCTGTTCTCCGAACCTCCGCCAAAGGCGATGTGGTGGTTCTGTACAAAGCCTGTCCGAAGAATGGACGACACCATGTCCGAGTCGAAACCGTCATCCCTGAATGGATATCCATGGTTTTTGTTCCAAGTCCTGAAGCCATCGGCCGAAAGCATTTCCAGGTTCCTGTATACAGCTTCAGCACCTGCCGTTCCGTCATAGCTGATGCTGAAATCTCCGCCATGGCCCCTTGTGGTGAGGACCTGGATAACGCCAGATGCGCCCCTAGAGCCGTATGGAGCCGTCTCCGATGCGTCTTTAAGGACTGTGAAACTCTCTATATCGCCGGGATACAGGGAACTAAGAGTGGCCAGATCCGACATCACTCCGTCTATCACCACCAAGGGATCGTTACCGCCTGTAAGCGAGGTGGTGCCCCTGACCCGTACGGCGCTTAGCATGGCCGACTGGTTGGCACCCGACACTGTTACGCCCGCCGCCTGGCCCTGCAAGGCTCCCAGGCCGCTTGTCACGAGGCCCTTGTTCATCTGTTCCTTTCCTACGGTGTGAGAAGTGCTCAAGGTATCGTTCTGTGCCACTGCAGCCCAACCGGGCAATAATACAGCAGCCGTAAGACATACTATTTTCAGGCGCATAGTCATCAGTGTTAACAACTACAAATATCGGTATTTCTTTTTCATCTTCTCCTCTTTTCGCCATTCATTTCTTCAACGGCGTCCGATTGGAATGACGTGGTCCCTTTCGTCAAATTCTCAATTCCCTGATTTTCAATATATTGCGCAAATCTTTCAACCTTCCGGAGGTCCTCTAAAAGGTTCGAGATTTTAGGTGTTTGGTCTACTACTTAAAAATGCTAACTGATTAATTATAAATCGGTTAGCATTTATCTTTTATCTTTGAATCTGGCTTCTCATTGCTGATTGTACAAGGTGTGTTTTTAGGCAGCAGGCCTTGCACACGATATCGCCAATAGAAGGAATTCCAGACTGGTTTTAGCGTTCAAGGTGTATCATTTACAATCACACCTTGAACATCGAAAGGGGGAATGATTTTTGCAAAGCCAAACAATCAGATCCAGCCGGGGCATCTATGAAACAAACCATCATGACTAAACGTTTCTTTACACTTGTGTTTTTCTTGCTCGTTCCGTTGTCTCTGGTTTTAGCACAAGACCTTCCAGACCTTCCCTCCGAACCAGACAAGAATAACACCTACTTTCTGACAAATAACGATGGTTGGGGGCATGTTCCTGCTGGTTGGAAAAAGCAAAAGAAGATACTGAAAAAGGCTTCTGACTCCGACCTCGAGTCTATGGCCCTCAGCGCCGATATTCCAGCACAACGAGCGATGGCCTTTCACGCATTGGCTTCCAAACGAAGCGAGAAGTGTTACGATATTCTGCTGGCAAAGTTGAAGGACAAGGACAAATTCAGGCTCGCATCCTATGATGTTTGGTTCACCTCGGATGTCGCCTCCTTTATGCTGGAGGTCGCAGAATCAGACTCGTTGCTCTTTACCAAGGAGCAAATGCACCGTGTGGACAGTGTGATTGTGTTTAGTTCTGGGTTACATCATCTTGACAAGTCTGGTTCTGCTTACAGGTTACGTGACACAGAGGGCGTTCGCGAGGTAATACGTAATCTATATCTTGACGGTGACTCCAACTTGCTGCCGTTGCTGTTTTATTACAAGAACCCCGATGACATCCCTTTGGCGATCGATGCTCTTCGTGAATATAAGGTGGGGCTGGATGAACAGGGGGCTAATAGTAAAGGCCGAGAAGGCAATACCAACTATGCTTTAAATGCATTAATGATGTGGAGAGACGAGGCGTTCAAGCCCGTGCTGGAAGAACTACGCAATCATGAGCTCTCCCGACGGTACATTGATTACTACAGGGTAAAAATGTTATTCAAGGTTGTTATGTCCTATGATGATGACTGGGCATACAACTTTATAGAAAACACATTCGAAACCATGGGCGCCAAAAACAAGTTCTCGTATCCTGAAAACCTGTATAGGGCCTACTACGAGGAAAAGGGGAATCCGCACTTCTTGCCTTTGATTGAAAAGTATGCGAAGAAACCATTTGACTGGGATA
>OMQK01000086.1 GCA_900313205.1 uncultured Bacteroidales bacterium
TTACGGCTGCCTGATTAAAGAATTCAGGCCCCTTTACGATGTCCGCTGCTGGTTTGACATCACCCCTATGAACTCCATGCTCCGCATCCGTGCAGGAGAATACGCAAACATAGGCAAAAAGCATACGGGCATTATAAACCGCACCATCCGCCGCTGCTACTACTGCGACTTTGAGAATGCCGTTCAGTTAAGAAAGGAACTCTTTGACACCGGTGAACTGGACTGGTACTTCCTGGATAACGACAGGGCAAAACTCCAGATGATGCCTTTCGGCACTTTTACCGATATCTGCGCCACCCTTGTGAAATATCCCTTCCGCGCAAAGCCCTGCTACCTTGAGGGCGTCTGGGGCGGAAGTTATATGACAAAACTCCGTCACCTGCCAAAGAAGATGCGTAACGCCGCCTGGGTGTTTGATTTCATCCCCATGGAGGTGAGCGTACTGGTGGAAGCCGGGGAGGAAAAACTGGACATCAACTACTGCTCGTTCGTGCACAAGGAAGGCATACGCCTTATGGGAGAGACCTGCGTGAAGAAATACAAAGGCTACTTCCCCATCCGCTTCAACTGGGACGATTCCTACCACAGCACCGGTAATATGAGCATCCAGTGCCACTCTGGCGGCAAATTCAACGTGGAGAACTACAATGAGTTCGGCCGCCAGGACGAGAGCTATTATGTGGTTATCACCGGCCACGAGGCCAAGACTTTCATCGGCTTCCGCGACGATGCCGACATCCCGGCCTTCTTTAAGGAAATCGAAGCGGCCGATACCGAGCACAAGGAGTGCGACTATATGAAGTACGTGAGTTATGAGGAATCAAAGCCCGGTCTCCAGGTCATGCTTCCCGCCGGGACCATCCACTCCAGCGGCCGCAACCAGGTTATCCTGGAGATAGGATCCCTTACCATCGGCTCATATACATATAAGATGTACGACTACCTCCGCCTTGACTTTGACGGCAAGCAGAGGCCCATCCACACGCATCTTGGAGAACTTAACGTGCGACAGGACCGCCGCTACAGTGAAATCCACAATCCCAAGAGCCCGGAATACATTGTCCAGGAGCCCCGTCTTGACGCCGAAGGAGACGGCTGGAAGGAGTACATCCTTGGAGAGAATCCCCAGATGTACATTTCCCTTCGCCGCCTGGAATTTGACGTCAGGTGTGAGCAGGATACACGCGGCGAAAAGTTCCACGTACTCACCCTTGTGGACGGAGACCATATCCGCATCCGCAGCGTAGAATACCCTGAACGCTATTTTGACCTTGACTTCATGGAGATTGCCTGCGTACCGGCATCCATGGGCAGATATGTAATAGAAAATCTTGGTAAAGAACCCATAAGAGTCCACAAGACCTGCCTCAGAGACGGTTATGAGTATGACCCTGCTTGACGTAGGCGGCAGCTATATCAAGTGTGCCGACGGAAGAAAGATTCCCGCAGCCTCCAGGGGCAGCCGGGAAGAGATTTCCGCGGCCCTCCGCCAAGCGGTGGAGATGCCCGGTCAGGCCGGGCATGACGATACCGTCACCCCCGGCTTGACCGGGGGTCTCATCGGCGTAGCCATCCCCGGACCGTTTGACTACAGGAACGGGATCTTCCTGATGAAGCACAAGTATGAGGCCGTTTACGGAGAGTCTTTCAGGGAACTTGCCGGCCTTGGGCCGGAGGCCGACATCCGTTTCATGCACGATGTGAACGCGCCCCTTGCAGGATCACTGAGGATGCTGGGGCTGAAAGACGCGGCTCTTGTAACCATAGGGACCGGCCTTGGATTCAGTTACTCCATTGACGGGGACGTAAAGGAAAACCCTGCCGGGTCCCCCGCAATGAGCCTCTGGTGCGCTCCCTGGGAAGGGGGCATACTGGAAGACTTTGTGAGCGCCCGTGCCGTAAGTTCTGCCTATAACAGGAAAACCGGAAAACCCTGCAGGAGCGCCTATGAAGCGGCAAAAATGGCCGATTCCGGAGACATCGACGCAATGGAAGTGTATTCAGATATGGGATTTATCCTTGGACAGGCGCTGAGGCCCATCCTTGACAGCCTTGGAATCCGGACCCTCCTTATGGGCGGACAGATTTCAAAGTCAATCGGCCTTATGATACGTCCCCTTAAGGCCGAGTTACCTGGCGTAGAGATAATCCTGGCACCGGAGAATGCAGTATTTGAAGGCCTTAAAACCCTATTTGAATAAAACCAAACAGTAACCATATGACTATCAAAAACTCAGTCAGAACCCTTTTCGCGATGGCAGCGGTCCTTATCATAGGACTTGCTGCGGCACCACCTGCCCACAGCCAGAGCCGCACCGTGAAAGGAGTTGTCCTTGATGAGACCGAGGCCCCGGTTGCGGGAGCCTTCGTGACCGTCAAGAACGAGACCCGCGGCGTTATGACAGACGGCGCCGGACGCTTTGACATCAGCGTTAAATCCACCGATGTCCTAATAGTGAGTTTCCTTGGCTACGAGGATGAGGAGGTTCCCGTCGGGGAACAGAAGGAACTCCTTGTTAAGCTGGTTCCCCAGGCCAACCAACTGGAAGAAGTTGTGAAAGTGGCCTACGGTACCCAGAAGAAGGCGTCCATTATAGGCTCCATCACAACGGTGGATGCAGAGCAGTTAAAATCCCCTATCGGCCAGCTTTCAACAGGCCTTGCGGGTAAGCTTGCCGGCGTTGTGGCCGTGCAGCACACGGGAGAACCCGGCTCCAGCGCGGAGTTCTGGATCAGAGGCGTTAACACCTTCGGAGCCAATTCCTACCCTCTTATCCTTGTTGACGGAGTGGAGCGCTCAATGGACCTTGTGGACACAGAGGACATAGCCTCCTTCTCTATCCTGAAGGACGCAACGGCAACGGCACTTTATGGTGTTCGCGGCGCCAACGGCATAGTGCTCATCACAACCCGCCGCGGCTCCGAGTCCAAGCCAAAGGTCAACGTAAAGGTGGAAAGCGGCTTCACCTCCCCCACGCAGTTACCCAAGATGGCATCGGCCTCTCAGTTCATCGATTACCTCAATATGATGAAGCCCGGGACCATTGACGACTACGCCAAACGAATGTATCTCTCAGGCACGGACCCTGACCTCTACCCCAACGTTGACTGGATCCACGAGATTTTCAAAGAGCAGGCCATGACCATGAAGGCCAATGTGAACGTGACGGGCGGTACCAAGAACGTTCGTTACTATGCCGGCGGATCATACTATTTTGAGGACGGTATCTTCAACGTGGAGAAGAACGACCGCTACAATTCCCAGATGAATTACAGCCGGTTCAACTTCCGCACAAACGTGGACATCAACGTTACCAAGTCCACCACCCTCGGGATGGACATCTCCACGCAGTTCACCAAGAAGAACCAGCCCGGAACAAGCCTCAGCGACATCTACAACTACACCATGCAGATTACGCCCATCGGCTTCCCCAAGGTGTTCAGTGACGGGACTCTATCCAACCCCGAGACCGGTCACAACCCCTACAATATGATAAACAATATGGGCTATGCCACTGTAAATACGCAGAATGCCCAGACTACGGTCTCCCTCACTCAGGATTTCTCAGAAATCATAACTGAGGGCCTTACCGCAAAAGTCCAGGTTTCCTGGGACGCCCGGACGGCATCGTCCGTCACCAACGGAATCCTCCCCAGGGTGTACTACATGGACCCTGCAACTCGTGAGTATATCCCCCAGAACAACACCGCCGGATATATCAACGTCTCAAGCTCATCACAGAGCGGTTATACGGTCCTGAATGTGGAGGCATCGGCCAATTATGAACGCACGTTTGCGTCCCGTCACAGGGTGAGCGGAATGTTCCTCTACTACCTCAGGGACCGCAGCAACACCCATCCCGGCTACGACTACTGGGAGACATTCCCGCGCAAGAGCCTGGGTATAGCGGGGCGTGCCACATACTCCTACAGGGACCGCTACTTTGCCGAATTCAACTTTGGTTACAACGGTTCCGAGAACTTCTCCCCGGGTCACAGGTTCGGTTTCTTCCCTTCCGCCGCAGTTGGCTACATCATCTCCAACGAGAAGTTCTGGGATCCCATCAAGGACGTAGTGTCCCTGCTCAAGTTCAAGGCCTCAATCGGCAAGGTGGGCAACGACCAGATTGGCGGCGGACGCCGTTTTGGCTACAACACCACTATGGATATCACGGGCGTGAATGGTTTCAGTTGGGGCGAGCAGCGGAGCGCCTGGGTGGACGGCGTTGCAACCGGCGAGATAGGAAACCCGGACATCGAGTGGGAAGAGGCCCTGAAAAGGAATATCGGCTTTGAACTGAATATGTTCAGGGACCACCTCAAATTCCAGTTCGACTACTTCAACGACTACCGCAGCGGTATCTTCATCACCCGCCAGTCCCTCCCTGACGCAGTGGGCCTGAGGAAAACCCAGTACGTGAACATAGGAGAGATGCAGAACGCCGGCTTTGATATGTCGGCCCAGTTTGACTGGCTGTTTGGGAACGGCCTCTCAGTATCCACACGAGGCAATTTCACCTTCAACCGCAACCGCCGCGTGTATGACGACAAGCCCAGCCAGATCTGGCCGTACCAGAACACAGCAGGGTTTGCCAACAACCAGCAGCGCGGCCTCATTGCCGAGGGCCTCTTTATGACCCAGGAAGAGATTGACGCCTGGCCCAGCCAGTACGGCCGCGACCTCCTGCCCGGTGACATCAAGTACCGTGACGTGAACGGAGACGGAATTGTGAACGACTTCGATATGGTTCCTATCGGCTACACCAGCATCCCCGAAATAAACTACGGCTTTGGCCTCAGCCTTAACTGGAAGGGCATAGACGCCAGCGTCTTTTTCAGCGGGATGTCCCATGTGACGCGCTTCATCGGCGGGTACAACCTTTACGGCGGCGCCGCCACCAATGTCCTCATCCAGGGACAGGTCTTTGCCGATGTGATCGAGCGCAGCTGGTCCGTGACCGGAGATCCACACGCCGAGTACCCCCGTTTCACCGTGGAAGCATCTGCCAACAATCAGGTACGGTCCACCTTCTGGCAGAAGGATATGAGTTTCCTGCGTCTGAAGAATGCCGAACTGGGATATACACTCCCCAAGAAATGGACAAAGAAGGCCGGAATGAGCGCCGTCCGCTTCTACGTGCAGGGCGTGAATCTCCTTACGTTCTCCGGATTCAAACTCTGGGATCCGGAACTTGAATCCTCCTACGGAAACGTGTATCCGCTCACACGCAACGTGAGCCTTGGCCTGAACATCAACTTCTAAATACGCTGCGCTATGAAAAAGATAACTATTCTTGTAATCCTTGCCCTTGCAGCAGTAAGTTGCGACTCCTTCTTTGACATCAACCTCAAGGACCAGCCCACGCTGGAGGATACCATGAGCCGTTCCAGTACCGTGAAACGCTATCTGGCACATCTCTATTCATATATTCCCCGCGACGAGAACATCCGTAACTACGAGGGCGCAACTGTCCTTCGCTCCGACGAATCCCTGGTTGCCAAATCCCAGTATGAGACATTCTGGTACAAGGTCCGACGCGGAGAATACGGGGCCGATAATTCAGTTGATGACAGCAGCGCCAACCCCTGGAAACGTTTCTATACTGGCATCAACGAGTGCACCACCTTCATCAATAACATTGACAAGGACGTGGAGGACTCCCCCGCCCTCATCCAGCAGATGATAGGCGAAGCCCGTTTCCTAAGGGCCTTCTATTACTTTGTGCTCCTGAGGCAGTACGGCCCGGTGATAGTGTGGGGTGACAAGGCCTCCGACCAAAGCGTAAAGGCCGAAACCCTTGACCGCAATACCCTTGACGAGAACTTCGATTTCATAATTTCCGAGCTTGACAAGGCCATAGAACTCCTCTGCTACGAGGTGAACGACGACGGCCTTGGCCTGAGCCTTTCATCCAATAAGGGCCGCGCTACAAAGGGAGCCGCCCTTGCCCTCAAGACCCGTGTGCTCCTTTACCGCGCATCCCCGCTCTACAACGGTCAGGACGGCAGCGGAATCTTCTCATCCTTCACCAACTCAAGGGATGAGAAACTGTTCCCGGAGTATGACGCGGCAAAATGGGACGACATTGTAAAGGCGGCCGAAGACCTGTTTGCCCTGGGCAGGTATAACCTTGCGACATCGGCCTCCGGAGGCACTCCCATCCAGAGGGCAGCGGCCAATTACCAGTGCACCTGGTTCCAGAACTGGAGCATCAACCAGGAGATTATCTGGGGCTGGTGGTACCGCGCCTGGGGTGACGAATCCCTGGGCCAGGGCTGCGACGTAGCGTACGCCGCTCCCGCCGGAGGACGCATAGCCCTTGCCGGCTATTCCCTCACGTCCCCTTCCCTGAAACTGGTGGACGCCTATCCCATGTGGGAGAATGGCCGATATCCTGTCCTTGGATATGCAAAGACCGGCGGAATGCCGGACTACTCCCGGCCGTTCATAGACCCTCTCTCAGGGTATCAGGCAAGCGGCTGGACCGATTCTTTCCAGCAGGAAGTTGACGTGGATCCCGCCTGGGCAACGCCCTTCAAAGCCCACAACTCAACCGTTGGCCGCGACGCCCGCTATTACGCGAACTTTGTTCCCAACGGCTTCTGGTGGCCTTCTTCCACAACGGCTTCCGGCGGTCCCCTGAAGTTCACCTGCTTCAACGGCCCCGCTGCAACTTCCCCTTATTCCGAGACCGAGGCCTGCAACCGCGTAGGCTACGTGTGGCGTCGTCTTTACAAGGCCAATAACCCCCTGAAGGACCTCACCGCAGACTACCAGAGCATGCATTACGTCTATCCGGCCTTCCGCCTTGCCGAGGTTTACCTCAGTTATGCCGAGGCTCATAACGAGAGGACCGCCCGCGACGCCGCAAAGGCAATCGAGTACATTGACAAAGTTAGAGAGAGAAGCGGCCTTCCCGGCCTCCAGACCTCTTACCCCGACATTGACTTCATGAGTGCCGATGGCACCTCCACGGTTGGAGAGGTGACCCGCACAGGCCGCGAATGGCTTCGCTGGATCATCCTTCAGGAGCGCATGTGCGAGTTTGCGATGGAAGGCCAGCGCCACTACGATATGCTTCGCTGGATGAAAGCCCT
>OMQK01000160.1 GCA_900313205.1 uncultured Bacteroidales bacterium
AAAAGGGTCCAGGCGGCTATGGCAGACTCACTTGCCGCACTTGAAGCCCATCTTATTGATTCACTCTCCCAGGCAAGGGGAACAATTGTGAATCCCGCCAAACTTGGCGGACTTTTCACCACAAAACTGGAAGCGAAGTACTCCATTATTGTGGGCGCTTTCAGAAACAGGGCATACGCGGAGCGCAAACTCGCAGCCTGCAACGATGCCGGGTATAAAGCTTCCATAATAAGTTTCCGCAACGGCCTCCAGGCAGTGGCAGTATGTCCCTCCGAAAGTCTGGACGAGACTGTGAAAACCCTGAAGCAGTTGCGCGGCAAGGGAATTTGCCCGGAAGACGGCTGGATTTTGGTTAACGAATGATAAAACAACGTATTCTTGCCTTAGCGCTTATCCTGGTATCGGCCACGGCCTTTGCCCAGTACCGCGTATCTGTGGAAGACCTCTCGGACTCAGAGACCGTGAGGGCCTTCAAGGAGCACGTGGGGTGGCTTTCATCGGCCGCAATGGAAGGCCGTAAGGCTGGAAGTGAAGGTGAGGCTGAAGCCGCCCAATACGTTGAGGGGAAGCTCAAAGAGTATGGGATAGACGTCCTCACGGCCGGTAATGACTTCAGTATTGCTTCCGGGAATGACACCATCAGTTCCCGTAATGTACTGGGTTTCCTCCAGGGCTGGGACAAGTCTGTCAATGACCGCTACATAGTTGTCGGGGCGCGCCTTGACAACCTTGGAACAGACTATGTGACCATAGACGGAGAGAAGGTGAGGCGCATCTATTATGGCGCCAACGGTAATGCCTCCGGCCTTGCAATGATGCTTGAACTGGCCAGAAAACTGTCCTATTCAAGGTCTCTTGTGAGGAGGAGCGTCCTGTTTGTGGGATTCGGAGCATCGGCACAAACTTTTGCCGGGGCATGGTATTTTCTGAACCGTTCTTTCAAGGATGCCGGCAACATTGACGCCATGGTGAATCTGGACATGCTTGGAACGGGAGCGCAGAATCTGCTTCTTTTTACGGCCGGTAACGGTGACCTTAATTCCATTGCCGACGGCCTCCAGGGAGAACTTCTTCCCGTAAGGGCGTCACTCACCCCTCAGGCTCCGTATCCCGGAGACCATATGGCCTTCTATGACAGGGAAATCCCAAGCGCGCTGTTCACTACCGGCAGGTACCCTGAACATGGGACCAACCGTGACAGCTTTGAGATAATAGACTTTGAGGGGATGGAAAAGGAACTGGAATATATCTACAGCTACGTTTCCGCCCTCTGTAACGGCCCCAGGCCGCTCTTCAGGAACGATTCAATTACGTCTACGCCTTCCAAACCCGGGGTTATGGCGTATTCAGATGTTGACGTGAAGCCCATGTTCCTGAATTCCCCGGATCCCCGAACCTTCATGGAAAAGTGGGTATATCAGTATCTGAAATATCCTTCCTACGCAGTTGAGAACGGCATTCACGGCCGCGTGCTGGTAGATTTCATAATTGATGAGACAGGTAAGGTAACGGACGTGAGGGTGTCCAGGGGCGTCCACACTTCACTGGATGAGGAAGCCCTGAGGGTAGTGAGCGCGTCTCCAAAGTGGAGGCCCGGCCGTCACCAGGGCAAGAAAGTGAGGGTAGCGCTCACGGTTGCAGTGGACTTCAAACTCCAGAAGGATAAGGGTAAATTTGGAATAAACGGAAAAACTTTAAGATAGATGGACTATAATTTTCAGGAAATAGAGAAGAAATGGCAGGAGCGATGGGCTCTTGAGAAGACTTACAAGGCTGAGGTAAGTGCCGATAAACCCAAGTACTATGTTCTGGATATGTTCCCGTATCCAAGCGGCGCGGGACTTCATGTGGGGCATCCTCTTGGCTATATCGCCAGCGATATCTTTGCCCGTTACAAGAGGCTGAAGGGCTTCAATGTCCTTCACCCCATGGGTTATGACGCCTTTGGCCTTCCTGCAGAGCAGTATGCCATCCAAACGGGCCAGCATCCGGAAAAAACCACCCATGACAATGTGGCGCGTTACCGTGAGCAGCTGGACCGCATTGGCTTCTCCTTTGACTGGGACCGTGAATTCAGGACATCGGACCCTGATTATTACAAGTGGACCCAGTGGGCTTTCCTCAAGATGTTCGGTTCCTGGTATGACAATTCCGTCCAAAAGGCCCGTCCCATTGAGGAACTTGTGGCCGCCTTTGAAAAGGGCGGATCGGCCGCAGTGGATGCAGCTTGCTCTGAAGGCCCCGCTTTCAGCGCTGAGGAGTGGAATGGCTTCTCTGAGAAGGAGAAGTCGGACACCCTCATGCGTTACCGCATTGCATATCAGGGAGAGAGCACTGTGAACTGGTGCCCTGCCCTTGGAACTGTCCTTGCCAACGACGAGGTAAAGGACGGATTCTCAGAGCGCGGCGGCCACCCTGTGTTCCAGAAGAAGATGACACAGTGGCAGCTCCGAGTGAGCGCATATGCCGCACGCCTCCTGGACGGCCTTGACAGGCTTGACTGGACTGAATCCCTCAAGGAGATGCAGCGCAACTGGATAGGCCGCAGCGAGGGCGCAGAGATGGTGTTCAAGGTGAGCTGTGACGGCATAGAGCACAACGTAACCATATTCACCACCAGGGCCGATACCGTATTTGGCGTGACCTTCATGGTCCTTGCCCCGGAAAGCGAGTGGGTGGAGAAACTCACATCGGCCTCCGAGAAAGCAAATGTTGAGGCATATCTGGAGCAAGTTAAGAAGAAGACGGAACGTGAACGTATGGCCGCAAAGGCCGTTACGGGCGTGTTCTCCGGCTCTTACGGCATCAATCCCCTTACCGGGGACAAGGTCCCTGTGTGGATATCGGAATATGTGCTGGCAGGCTATGGCACCGGCGCCATCATGGCGGTTCCCGCCCATGACAGCCGTGACTACGCCTTCGCAAAGAAATTCGGCCTTCCCATCATCCCTCTCATTGAAGGGGCCGATGTATCCGAGCAAAGCCTTGACGCCAAGGAAGGAATCATGTGCAACAGCGGTTTCCTTAACGGACTTACCGTGAAGGAGGCCATACCTGCTGCCATTGATTATGTGGAAAAGCACGGAATCGGCCACAGGAAGGTGAATTTCCGCATCCGTGATGCCATATTCTCCCGTCAGCGCTACTGGGGAGAGCCTTTCCCCATCTACTACAAGGACGGCATTCCCACTCCCGTACCGTTTGAGGACCTTCCTCTTACGCTTCCGGAGATTGACCAGTACAAGCCCACCGAGGACGGTCAGCCGCCTCTTGCACGTGCAAAGGACTGGACTTACAAGGGTTATCCGCTTGAGACCAGCACCATGCCGGGCTTCGCGGGTTCCAGCGCATACTATCTGCGCTATATGGATCCCCGTAACGCGGAAGAACTTGTAAGCCACAAGGCAAACGACTACTGGAGGAGCGTAGACCTTTATGTTGGCGGCACTGAGCATGCTACCGGTCACCTCATCTACAGCCGCTTCTGGAACAAGTTCCTCTTTGACCTTGGCTATGTGTGCGAGGACGAACCTTTCCGCAAACTCATCAACCAGGGCATGATCCAGGGCCGTTCCAACTTTGTGTACATGATTCCCGGCACCAATAAGTTCGTATCGGCCGGCCTGAAGGACAAGTACCAGACCATCCCCGTTCACGTGGATGTTAACATCGTGTACAACGACCACCTTGATATCGACGCTTTCCGTGCATGGAGGCCTGATTACAAGGATGCTGAATTTGAACTGGAGAACGGAGAGTACATCTGCGGCTGGGCCATCGAAAAGATGTCCAAGAGCATGTACAACGTGGTTAATCCGGACAGGATCTGCGATACTTACGGGGCCGATACCCTTCGCCTCTACGAGATGTTCCTGGGACCTATCGAGCAGGCAAAGCCCTGGGATACCAAGGGCATAGACGGCGTGAACCGCTTCCTGAAGAAGTTCTGGAGGCTTTTCTGGGACAGGGAGAAATGGCTGGTGACGGATGAAGAGCCCTCCAGGGATGAACTGAAGTCCCTGCATAAGCTCATTGGCAAAGCCCAGGAAGACATAGAGTCTTTCTCATACAACACCACTATATCGGCCTTCATGATTGCCCTGAATGAACTTGGAAACTGCTCCAAGAGGGCCGTCCTGGAGCCTCTCACCGTGCTTCTGAGCCCGTTTGCGCCGCATATCGCGGAAGAACTCTGGATCACTCTGGA
>OMQK01000169.1 GCA_900313205.1 uncultured Bacteroidales bacterium
ATAGAACACATCGCGGTTATTGCTGGCGATCTGCTCAAAGGTGGCATCGAACAGTTCTGCGAAATTCGCTTCATTCTGGTGCTTGGCCAGGAACGGAATCAGATGATTCTTACGCAATTCGACGGTCCCGTGCATCAGGTCGCACATCTGATCGTAATCTTCGTCGCTCATCGCATCGAGGTAGTCCCAGACATCGCTGGCCTGCTGCAGAGGCTGCCAAACTCGTTTGGCTTCAGCAATGAACTTGTCGTTCAGGAATTTGTAAAGGAAAACCTCGACAAGAACGGTGTACTCGTTCCCCCCACCACCAAGGCCGGCATGTGAAGTCGTGGCCTTGAGGCTATCGATGAGATTCATCGTTTCCTGCTGGATCTGCTGGATATTCGTTGCCATATTATCTGTATTCATTTTGATATTCACGGTTGATTAAGTCGCCCACATAGTATCGGGTCTCGCGGTCACTTCTGATGTCTGCATTCAGGAAGTTCTGGGCAATGATTTCGACCAAGAACTTGGTGAAGTATCCGGGTGCATTTATCATTGCCGTATTGAGGAAGAAGTTCTCGTCGCATTCCTCCTTAATCTTCAAGAGAACCAGGTTGAGTTTCTCCTTGTCCTTGCTCCAAGCAAACTTGTTGGGAGTGACACTCTGTTCCTCGTTCTGTTTGTCTTTCTCCTGGATACGTTTCTCGATACGGGCAAACTTGCGGTCATTGTTGTACCGGAGAGCAGTTATCGCATCTTCTTCATTGATCTTCTTGATGCGTTTGAGGATGTCGTTGAGATTCTTTACCTGCGCATGGAGGTTGAAGTTCTCGGCGATGTCCATATCCTTCTTCCTGAACAGACGAAGGAATTCCTCCAGAAGAGAACGGTAGCGAGGATCATCCGGATCGATGTTTTCTGCCAGCTGCTGACGTGTGTGAGCCAGCGCTTCCCGATACTGCTCCTTCAACTCCAGTTCGGCTTCGCCACGCTTGTAGAACGAGAACTCAATGTCCTCCAGCGCCATATTCAGTAGTTGCTGGACGTTCTCGTTGTCTTCGACACCCTGCTGGAATCCGAGGAAGATGTAACGATTACGGGCGGCCTTGATGAAGTTGTTGATGTTGGGTATTGCTTCGGACGTGGTGCCCTTCTGCTCTACGGCCATCACTTTCAAGACTTCAGCGTGTCCCTGAGAGATGAGCATATTCCCGAGGTCACGAATCTCTTCGAGAGAGTGGAGAATTGTCTTCACGCGGTCTCGGTCGTCTTCCAGATCGAGCTGGCGGGAGAAGGTCTGAGGATTCCCCAAGTCGAGACCTTCAAGCGCGGCGACACTTTCTTTGTAACGCTTTTCTGCTTCTTCCAGTGAAACAAGCAGGAGGTCGCTGTGCTGCTGTGCCTCTGCTCCCTGCTCGGCTTCGAGTTCCTTCTCGTAGTCTTTGCTGGTCTTGTTGTATTCTTCCTCGATGTTGGCGAAATCGACCACATAGCCGAAGCGCATCTCCTTGTAAGGACGATTGACCCGGGTAAGCGTCTGGAGGAGGTTGTGGTCCTTGACTACGCGATGCAGATAAAGCTTCTTCAGTCGAGGTGAATTGAAGCCGGTCTGGAGCATCTGATAGACTATCAGAAGGTCGACTTTCCCCTCCTTGAAAAGGTTTATCCACTTGGCACGGGCATCCTTGTCATCAGAATCGTAGAGGATCAATGCAGCGCGGTAATAGCCCTTTTGCGGGCCGGCCATCTTAGCGTCGATTACCTCAGGGCCAACGCTCTTGTAGATGATTTGTCCGTCATCGCCACGTTCATTTGCCAGCTCCTCTGTATCTGCGTATTTCTCCAGGAACAGGCGATACATAAGCTTGGCCTGTTCGGAAGAGTTGCAAACAACCATTCCTCCGAGGGAATTGTCGCTATTCTTGACCCGGAACGCTTTGAGGTCATCCATCACATAATCCAACAACGGCTGGACATAGGAGTGATGCCTATAGACCGAAGGAGCATTTACTGAACCGACCGTCACACGGATGGAGTTCAGAATCTCCTGCATCTTGATCTTGAAGTTGGAGCCAATATCTTCGCGAATGAGACGGAGGGTGTACCGGTCTGCAATAGATGCGTTGTAGTAGTATGTGTGGATGTAGTCTCCGAAGATGTCCGTCGTGCGATACTCCCGGGAGATAATCGGTGTACCCGTAAGCGCGATGCGGATAGCATTCGGATCACTCTGAATCAAGGTCTTGAGGAAGCAGCCTGCAGGGTTGTAGTCTCGGTGCGCCTCATCGATGAAGTAGATCCGCTGGATGTTGAGATTGTAGTCGTTCTTTGATGTAGCCCGGCTATCATCACTGAACTTCTGGATATTGACCACCGTGATTTCCGGCTTTCCTTCTGCGTTCCGGGTGGTCTTATTGCTGCTAATAATCTTCTTGAAGTCGTCCTTCGTGTCGATTGGATTGACCACAAGTCCACGTTTGGAGAACTCTTGCTGGGCCTGCTGCATCAATGCAAGGCGGTCCACAATGAAGAAGAACTGCGGGATAATCCCCTTACTGGAGTAGTATTCAGTTAGGAACTTGACGTTGTAGTAAGCAAGGGCCGTCTTTCCGCTTCCCTGAGTATGCCAGATAATGCCTTTACGGAGATCGTGGTTGAGAGCCCTTTCAATTGCTTTCGTTGCAAATATCTGCGGGTACCGCATGATGTGTTTCTGCAGACCATTCGGTTCATCAACATAGCAAATCCCGTATTTCAGGAGGAAACGGAAGCGGTTGAAGGTGAAAAGGCTGTTGACAATACGCTTGGTCGGCGTGTCAAAGTTATCCCTGTTCTGCAGATACGCATCACTTGCTATGTAGGCTTCAACGTTATTGTCCGTCAGAATCATCTGCTCGGTCTTGTACGAGAGCGGCTCAAAGAGATGGAGAATCGGGAAAGAGGTCTGCCCATCCTCGCGGAAGCAGTTGTAACAGGTCGTGTGACGGCCAATCGTAGCATAGTAGGCCCCCTGGGTGAGTAGGTCGTCGTACTCCATATCATTGGAGAAGACCATAATCTGGGTGATGTTGAGATAGCGGCGGAACTTGTCGTTCTCGAAACGCTTCTTCATTCGCTCAGTTTCGGCCTTGATACCCGTGTCGTTGTTCTCCTTCTTAACCTCGATGAATGCGAGCGGGAGACCATTAATGAACAGCGTAATATCCGGGCGGAAGTTGTCGGAAGACTTATCACCACAGGTCATTTCCGTGGCCACCTGGAAGGTATTGTTGTTGCGGAAGTTCTCTTCAGTTGAGAGGTCAATGATTCGCCCAACGCCCGGCTCCTGGAGTATCTTGTAGAAGAACTCGCGGCCAAGATCATCGTTGGCCAAAGAGTCCTGAATATCCTTAAGTTTCTTGGCTGCATCTGCTTCTTCCAAATCTGGGTTCAGGGACAGGAAAGCATCCGTAAACTGCTTCGTAAGGATATTGGTCAATGGATCGAACTCAACTGCGGGGACGTCATATTTTTTCACCCCATTGAGGGACACATATTCGTATCCCATCTGTGTGAGGTGCATTATAGTCGGGAACTTAACACGACTGTCTTCGCTGAAGGATCTGTTCATTATTATGTGATGTGTGCTTATAAACCACCAAATTTAACGATTTTCACTGGATTTCTTTGCATTTAGTTGCAATAGATTGAAAATGAGGGCACAAAAACGCCCCAATTCTATGGAGAATTGAGGCGTAATGCAAAGAGTACAGCCGATGCGATTATCGGCCTTCAACGTAGTTCAGGATGCCTTCCACGTGCAGCGCAACGATAGCCTTCTTCCCCTCCTCTGATTCGAGGAAGCTCAGCGAGACCTCCGAGTCCATGAAGCCGTTCTCGGTGAGGACTGCCGCACAGTAAGTGTGCTTCAGGATGTAGAACGGCTTTTCGAAGTCGGGATCGCCGTCGCTGTAGTCAGTGCGGAGCCGGTGGCCGGGGAGATGCCTCTGTTCGTGAAGCCGGCGCGCAAGGTGACGGTGAAGGATGTGGCCGATGTGATGCGGGACCATTTCGAGGGTACGCCTCTGGATATGACCCAGGATGTGGGTGCCGGCGGCAACGCCCT
>OMQK01000265.1 GCA_900313205.1 uncultured Bacteroidales bacterium
AACGTCCAGAGGATGAGCGAATACAACCTTCACCAGATGTGGAAGAGCCCCAACGGCACCATCCGCGCCATGCTTGACGGTACCGTGTTCCGCACACCTATCACCATCCCTTCAATCCACCCGGCAGTTAAGTTCTGGAAAAAGCCCATCACCATTGCGCGTCACGCCTACGGTGACGTTTACCGCGATGTTGAGATCCAGACCACCGAGCCCGGCGTTGCAAAACTTGTGTTTGAAGGCGCTTCCGGTCAGAGAATTGAGGAAGTTATCCACGAGTTTGCAGGCCCCGGCGTCATCGAGGGTATGCACAACACGGATAAATCCATTGCCAGCTTTGCACACTCCTGCTTCAAGTATGCCCTTGACGTGAAGGAGAACCTATGGTTTGCAACCAAGGACACCATCTCCAAGAAGTATGACGGAAGATTCAAGGCTATCTTCGAGGAAATCTATGAGAAAGAGTACAAGGACAAGTTCGAGGCCGCCGGAATTGAGTATTTCTACACCCTCATCGATGACGCCGTTGCGCGTGTGATGCGTTCAGAAGGCGGATTCATCTGGGCCTGCAAGAACTACGACGGAGATGTCATGAGTGACATGGTCTCCACCGCATTCGGTTCCCTGGCCATGATGACTTCCGTCCTTGTGAGCCCGGACGGCAAGTACGAGTACGAGGCCGCTCACGGCACCGTTACCCGTCACTACTACAAATATCTGAAGGGAGAAGAGACTTCCACCAACCCCATGGCAACTATCTTTGCCTGGAGCGGCGCTTTCCGCAAGAGGGGAGAGATGGATAATCTTCCGGAACTTATCAATTATGCCAACCAGCTGGAGCAGGCCTGCTTTGACACCCTGAACGAAGGCCTTGAGACCAAGGACCTTGTGAACCTTTCAGAGGGTATCACCCCCAAGGGCCTTACATCACTGCAGTTCCTTCAGGAAATCAGAAAACGCCTTGAAGCCCGCCTTGAGGCATAGGCGCCGTGGAAACAAACGCCTGATTTACAGCGTGTTATGCAAAAACGTCTAGGAGTTTTCTCCTAGACGTTTTTGCATAAATAATTCACATTCAGCAAGTTACCCCCACGCACAATTTCTGATATTCTCTGCCATTTCATGTGCCAGCCTTGCCCTGGCTTCGTGAGAGTACCAGGCGATGTGCGGAGTAAGGATCAGGCGCTCCGGGTGCTCCATACGGAGGAACGGATGATCCTCCGGGATGGGTTCACGAACGTAGACGTCTATGCCGGCTCCGGAAATTAAACCATCATCAAGGGCATGGGCAAGATCCTCTTCCACGGCAATGCCGCCTCGGCCGGTATTGACAAGGTATGCCGTGCGCTTCATCTTCCTGAACTTTTCATATCCGATAAGCCCCGCCGTGAGCTCATTGTATGGGGCGTGGATGGAGATTATATCGGCCTTCTCCAGCAACTCATCAAGTGAAACGGAAGGATAGTCCTTGCAATGGGAAGTGCCTGAGGTTGAATAATATATGACATTCATTCCAAAGGCTTTCCCAATTGCGGCAACCTTCTGGCCGATTGCTCCCATTCCTATAATCCCAAGGGTCTTTCCGGCTATTTCCGTGAAAGGATGGCGATAGTCTACATGCACCACATTTTTGCTGTACTGCCCGCCGTGGACAAACTCATTGTAATGGAACGCGCGGCCGGATAGATTCAAAATGTGCATCCAGGCCGTCTGGGCTACTGAATCAGTGGAATAACCGGCAACATTCTTAACCAGTACGCCGCGCTGCTCACAAAGCCCCACATCAATATTGTTTATGCCGGTTCCGGCTTCACAGATCAGTTTCAATTTATGAGCGGCATCAAGGAAAGCCTTGTCTACAATTACCTTATTAAGGCACGCTACATCTGCATCCCTGACTCTTTCACGGGCCTCCTCAGCAGTTGAACTTGGGTATACAGTAAGCTCTCCAAGCGAAGCCATCTCATCCAGGGAGGCATCTCCCATTGTTATAGCATCCAGAAATACAATTTTCATAACCGGCCGAATTTTAGAAATGTATGCAAACTTACGCAAATTTTTGTATATTTACGTCTTGAAAATGAAAACTGTAAAAGAAATACTGGCCGCAATTGATGAAAAAGCCCCTTATTCCATGGTGGTTGAAGCCTCCGTCAGGGACTACTGCGTGCTTGCCCTTGAGTTCCTGAGGGGGAAGGCGGATTTCGGCCGGTATTTTGAGTCCCGCCTCCCGGATCCAATCCCTGCGCTTGAGAAGGAAGTATCGGCCCCCCAATATGCCTCAGAGCGCTATGCAGCCCAGTTTTACGCGCCTTCAGATGAAGCCCGCCTGGCCGATGCCATTGCCGATGTATCCTTTGCCCAGAGCCAGCGCCTTACCCTCACAACGCCCGCTACTCCTCAGGCCGATGACCGTGAGCGTGCCTGTGTCTATATTGTGGCAGTCTATACGCTTTTTGCCCTTACGCTTCATCAGCGCACGGACTTTGCCGTATTGTTCCTTGAATCCTGGGCCAATTTCAATGCCTTTGCAAGCGCCCGCACCATCCGCAAGCACTATGACCGCAGTTGGCACAGCCGCTATGAAGGACTGTTCTATCCGCTAGGATAAACAAATTATTACTTTTTAGCGTGCTTCTGGCGCCATTTGTCCGGTGATAAACCGGTGATTTCCGTAAATTGACGGAAGAAATTGCTGCGGTCCTGGACACCAACCATACGGGCAATCTGAGAGGACGACATTTCCGGCTCTTCTATGAGCAGT
>OMQK01000161.1 GCA_900313205.1 uncultured Bacteroidales bacterium
CGGTGCTGCTGAAAAACGAGGATGGAATTCTGCCGCTTAAAGGCGGCCGTAAAAACCAGATTGTGGTGATGGGCCCCAATGCCAATGAAATCGTCTGCGGCGGCGGTTCTGGCTGGGTGAATCCGGAAGACGGAAAGGCCGTGACACTGGTGGACGGGCTCCGGAGACTGGGGAAAAACTGGGATATCGAAGTGCTTGGGTCTCCTCAGCCGGAAGTACTGAAAAAGGCTTCCGCAGTAATAGTTTCGCTGGGCTTCAACAGCGAGACCGAAAAGGAAGACCATGACCGGTCCTACAAACTGGACAGAAGCCAGTTGACTCTGTTGGAGCGTGTCACGGCATATACGGACAAGGTGATTGTAGTTGTGAATTCCGGCGGAGAATTCGACCTGGAACCTTGGAAAGACAAGGTAAAAGCCATCATCCTGGACTGGTATCCCGGACAGGAAGGCGGCAGCGCAATGGCAGCAATCCTGAGCGGCCAGGTTTCCCCTTCGGGCCGCCTGCCCTTCACTTTCTGGGGATCGCTCAACGCCAATCCGGTTCAAAAGTGGTATAAGCCCACGCCCAATGCCTATGCCGGAACGGGAAGGGTTTCCAGCCGTGACCAGGCGCAGTTCGCCACCTACGGGGAAGGCATATTCGTGGGGTATCGCGGAGTGGAGCATTTCGGCGTTCAGCCGCTCTATCCTTTTGGTTATGGGCTCACGTATTCGTCATTCGAGTATTCCGACGCCTCCGTAGTCCCTTCCGGGGAAGGATATGACGTATCCTTTACAGTACGCAACACCGGCAAGGTGGCGGCGAAGGAGGTGGCGCAGGTATATGTGTCGCCCGTGAATCCGTCCGTCATGAGGCCGGACAGGGAACTTAAGGGCTTCGACAAGCAGATGATTGACGCGGGTGCTACCGCCCGCTGTACCATCCATCTGGGCCCGGAAGCTTTCAGCTATTATGACGTAAAGTCGCATAGCTGGAAAGAGGATCCCGGGGAATACCGGATTCTTATCGGCGCATCGTCGCAGAATATCCTGCTTACGGTAAACCTTGATTGGAAACGACTTTGCATAGAGCAACAGATATCCGTGCAATGAAGAAAGTTTTGGGATTGTGGCTGCTATGCGCCTGTGCGGTTTCGTGCTGTGTGAATCATACAGCCGTAAACCGCGCCGAGGCCATTGCCGCCGAGATTCACAATCCAACCTCAAAGTATGTTCTGGTAGCGTGCCATCGCGGCGATTGGCGCAACTGGCCGGAGAATTCCATCCCTGCCATAGAGAGCGTCATTTCCATGGGGGCCGATATCGTGGAGATTGACATTCACATGACCGCGGACTCTGTCCTGGTGCTGTGCCACGACTCCGATGTGCGTCGAACAACCAATTTCAGGAAGGTGTTCCGGGATGATCCCGGCAAAAGCGCCAAGGTGTGCGATCTTACGCTCGCCGAGATCAAGTCCCTAAGCCTGAATCGCATGCACCAGGCGGCGGTGATAGACACCCTCCGTATGCCCACCTTGCGGGAGGCGTTGGAGTGCACCAGGGGCCGCATCTGCGTGAATATCGACAAGGGGTATGATTATTACGATATGGTCCTGGCACTGACGGAAGAACTTGGCGTGACCGGCCAGGTGCTCATCAAAGGCAAAAAACCTATAGAGGTTGTGAAGGCCGATATGGAAGCCCACCCGCACAATATGATGTACATGCCCATTGTGGACATCCAGAAAGAGAAGGGCAAGGCGCTGTTTGACAGCTATTTGGAACAGGGCGTTGTTCCTCTGGCCTACGAAGTGTGCTGGCAGAATAACGACGATGACGCTTTTGTATCGGCCTGCCGCCTCATCCGTGAGCAGGGCTCGAAAATCTGGGTGAACACCATCTGGGCCAGCCTTTGCGGCGGCGACGGCAATGATGACGATGCCGCTTTTCTTGCCGGGGACCCGGGAAAAGTGTATCAGCAGTACATTGACAAGGGCGTTTCCATGATTCAGACCGACCGCCCGGAACTGCTGATAGGCTGGCTTGCCAAACACGGGCTTCATTCACTTAAATAACGATGGATAATCTTCAAAAGAAATACAAGAACTACCGGATGCAGACGTTCATAGCCGCCACGCTGGGCTATGCACTGTACTATGTATGCCGCCTGTCCATGGGTGTGATGAAGCAACCGCTCATTGACGCGGGCCTGCTGTCGGCCACTCAGCTTGGCGTAATAGGCGCCTGCCTGTACTGGACCTATGCCGTGGGCAAACTGGTGAACGGCTTTCTTGCCGACAGCGCCAATATCAAGCGTTTTATGGCCACCGGGATCACCATTTCCGTAGGAATGAACTTCGCTATGGGAGTGATGGGTGTGAGCGCCATGAACGGACAGATATCCAACGCGGTGCTATTTAGCGCATTCTGCCTGCTGTGGGCCGGAAACGGCTGGGCACAAAGTATGGGCGCACCGGCTTGCATCGTTTCCCTGTCCCGTTGGATGCCGCTGAAGATACGGGGAACTTTCTACGGGGTTTTCAGTGCCTCCCACAATATCGGAGAAGGTCTGTCCTTCATATTTGTCGGCGCAATAGTGGCGGCCTTCGGCTGGAAGTGGGGTTTCTTCGGTGCCGCGCTGGCGGGATTGGCGGGGCTGGTACTGGTGCTGTTGTTCTTCCACAATTCGCCGGAAAGCAAGGGGCTTGCAGCCATAGAAGTGCTTTCCGGGGAGATGACGCAGGAGGAATATGAGCAGAAGGGCAGCGAAGGCAAACCCCGGGAACAGACCCGCAGCATGCAGCGCTCGGTAATCAAGAATCCCGGCGTATGGGTTTTGGCTGCAGCCAGTGCCTTCATGTACATGAGCCGATACGCTATAAATGAATGGGGAACAATCTTCCTTCAGGAGGCGAAAGGCTATAATCTGGCAGAAGCGGCTACGGTTATTGGCATCAATCCGGTTTTCGGTATCATCGGCACCGTGGTATCCGGCTGGCTCTCCGATGTTCTGTTCAAAGGAGACCGAAAGTACCCCGCCCTTGTGGCAGGTGTTTTGGAGGCCATTGCCCTTGCCCTGTTCCTGTATGGCGGACCGGCTAAGTGGGTGAATATATCGGCGATGATTCTCTTCGGCATTGCCATAGGCGTACTGATTGCCTTTCTTGGCGGCCTCATGGCCATTGACCTGGTGCCCCGCAAGGCTTCCGGCGCAGCTCTTGGCATTGTTGGTATCGCTTCATATGCGGCCGCCGGCCTCCAGAACGTTATAACCGGAGTGCTGATGGACAGCAATGCCGCCTCCGGAGCACACGATTTCCATTACGTGAGCATCTTCTGGCTTGGTTCGGCAATCATTTCTTTCCTGCTGCCATTGCTGAACTGGAAGCGCAAGCCTCAAAACACCGAATAGATGTTATGAAGAAGCCGGTCCTTTTTGTGCTTGCATTCACGATGTGTGCCGCTGCTGCCGCCCAGACCATCTGGTACGACGGTTTTCAGATGGGTTTGAGCGGCAAAGTGCTCCCTACGGAGAATCCATATCACCGGGCCGGTGCGGCGGTGCAAAAGGCGGGCGGAGAAGACAAGCCGATAACCATGGTGGCCAACATGGACGGGAAGGAGCACGAGCGCCTGATTTACCTTCCTATGTACAGTGAGCTTAAAGTGCTGAAAATCCTTAAAAAGTATGGTATCCGCGTCGCTCGGTGAAGAACATAGGCCACATCTCAAGCCGGTATTCCTCCTTGCGGAACCTGGAATGGCGCTGAAGTGACAGGCCGGTTTTCTGTGGCAAAACGAGTATTGTTTTGCCGCACTTTTCTTTACGGAATTTGGACGTTTGCGAAGCATTGTTTTCCTTTGCAGTGAAAGTCGACGAACGCAAACCGGATTCCTTACTATCGGCCCAACGGGAAGGAAATATACTTTGACCGGGAGGAAGTGGAAAGGTGGTTGCTCTCCAACCGCCACGCTACAGATGCGGAGTTGCACTCATTTGGCGTCATGAAGAAATTTTTGTAATTTTGTACGATATAGGTACGGACAGAGTGACATTGACGGCACTTTTTTATCTCCGGTTTTGTTACCCGTTTGTTACCCAACTCCACTTAATAATAGCATAAAAGGTTTAGAATTAATAACTTAATCGATACATTCAATATGGGTGCATTTCACGCTTATGACATCCGCGGTATCTACAACGTGGATTTTGAAAAAGGCAAATAAGGTCCTGGTGGGCCGCGACTGCCGCGTCTCCGGGCAGGAGATTCACGACTACCTTATCAAGGGCATCACGGATGCCGGTGCCGATGTAGACGATATCGGCCTCAGCAGCACGCCCCTTGTGTATTTTGGCACGGCCAATTATGGCTACAAGGCTTCGGTCCAGATTACCGCCAGCCACAACCCGCCGGAGTACAACGGTATGAAGGTAAGCCGTGAAAACGCCCTTCCGGTGGGCCTGGACACTGGTCTTGGCCAGATCAAGCAGTGGATTGACGAAGGCCGTCCCACGCCCAAGGCCGCAAAGCCCGGAAAGGTGACGGAGATTGACATCAAGCCTGATTACATCGCTTTCCTTAAGAAATACAAGGGAGACTACTCCAACCTCAAGATTGCCTTCGATCTTTCCAATGGCATGAGCTGCCTCTTTGCAAAGGAAATCTACAAGGGGGAGAACGCCACCTTCCTCTTCGACGAAATGGACGGCAATTTCCCCAACCATGAGCCCAACCCCCTGGTTCCCAAGAACGTGGAGCCCCTGAAGAAGCTTGTCTCTGAGATCAAGGCCGATGTAGGCGTCATCTACGACGGCGACGCAGACCGCGTTATGTTTGTGGACGACAAAGCCCGCTTTGTGGCCCCCGACCTTGTGATTGCCCTTATGGCCCGCTATTTCTGTGACGAAAGAGGGGAGAAGAATCCCAGGGTTCTCCAGGAAATCCGTTCCAGCCTTGCAGTTGCGGAGGAACTCCGCAGTAAATACAATGCCGATGTCCACACCTGGCGCGTGGGCCGTGCCTTCGCCGCGCCCAAACTCCGTGAGATTGACGGCCTCTGGGGCGGAGAACTCGCCGGTCACTACTATTTCAAGGACTTCTTCTACAGTGACTCCGGCATGCTCTCCAGCATCATCGTGCTGCGCATAGTATCGGCCCTCAAGAAGCAGGGGATCAAACTCTCCGACGAAATGGACCGCCTTACCGGCTATGAGAATTCCGGTGAGATCAACTACAAGGTTGAGGACAAAAAGGGCGCCATGGATGCCGTGAAGGCCTATTTCGAGAGCACGGAAACTCCCACCAAGGTGATGGATTTTGACGGCTACCGCCTGGAATTCCCCGGCTGGTGGTTCAACATCCGTCCTTCCAACACGGAGCCCTACCTCCGCTTCATCTGCGAGGCTACTTCAAGGGATGTCCTGAATGAGAAGATAGCAAAGGCCGATGAAATAATAGTGGGTAAGTTCGGAGGAAAGAGGTAGCGGTTGATGAGAAGATTCTTACTGATTCTAGCGGGCCTTGCCGCAGCTGTGACGGTAGGCGCCCAGGACAGGCAGACAGATTCACTGAGGCACTCTTTCGGCCGTCAGAAGCTCACTTCCTCCAACAGGAAGAGCACTCCTTATGCCGATACCCTTGACACCGGCAACCCCGCCGTGAAGGTGGTCCTTTACAATAACGGCACGTACCGGTATGTGAAAGATCCCGCCAAGGTGGTTGAGGACAGCGTTTTCACCGCCAACTGGGACACGCGTGCCGTGAACCCCTACAGGGAGGAACCGGAAGATCTCCCGGACCGCTTCTCAATATGGATTGTAGATACCCTGGATTCATACTGCTGCCCCTACCAGACGCGCCCCAGGTCTCAATACGGGTACCGTCACGGGCGCCGTCACCAGGGCATAGACCTGCCTTATCCTACGGGCACTCCCGTTCCCGCCGCCTTTGACGGAAAGGTTCGTATTTCGGACTATGTGGGAGGCTACGGAAACCTTGTGGTGATACGTCACGCAAACGGCCTTGAGACCTTCTACGGCCATCTTTCCCGCCGTGATGTCCAGTCCGGTGACTGGGTGAACGCCGGGGATATAATCGGCCTTGGAGGATCTACCGGGCGTTCAACAGGCCCGCACCTTCACTTTGAGACGCGGTACAGGGGCGCTGCCTTTGACCCCGCCTGGCTCATTGATTTTGAAACCGGCACGCTCCGGCACAGGCTTCTCAAGATCCGTTCCTGGTATTTCAACCCCAACCAGAGGTATGTCCAGAGCGTAGACGACGAAGACGAGATTTTCAGAACGGATGAAGAGGACCGCATAGCAGCGGAGGAACAGGCCAAGAAGGAGGCTGCCGCACGCGCCGCCGCCGAGGCCGCCGCAATGCGCTACCACACGGTCCGCTCCGGAGACACACTTTCTGCCATCGCCCGCAAGTACCATACTTCCGTGCGTGAACTGTGCCGTCTCAACGGCATAAAAGAAACCTCCATCCTTAGGGTTGGACAGAGGCTCAGGGTTCGTTAGGAGATGGCCGATCGTAGTCGGCCATGACGTCATGCCCGGCCACGACCGGGCATCTCTCATTTCAGTTTGGAATTATAGTGCGGATGCACTTTTCCTTTAGTGATATTCAGCAGCTTGCTGGATATCATTTTTTTACGGATGGGGGCAGCGTGGTCCGTGAAGAGGTCTCCGTCAAGGTGGGAGAGTTCATGCTGGATCATACGGGCTGCAAAGTTGTCAAATTCCTCCGTTACCTCCTCAAGGGCCTCATTGTAGTAACGGACCTTGATCTTCTTGGGCCTGAGGACGTCGCAGTAAATGCCGGGGATGGAGAGGCAGCCCTCGGAGTAGGTTACCTGCTCCGGGCTTTCCTCAAGGATTTCGGGGTTGATAAGTGTGCGGCGGAAGTCTTTCAGATAGGGGTATGTGTCGGCAACCACGTCACCGTCCACAATAACTACACGCTGGCTGACGCCGATCTGGGGGGCGGCGAGGCCGCAGCCATCGGCCCTCACAAGGGTGTCCTTGAGGTCCTGGACCAGGGCGGCAATGGCTTCACGGTCATTGAGGTTGGCCTCCGAGGCCTTCTGGCGGAGAACCTCCGCGCCGTATAAGTATATAGGTTTAATCATAATCTTATCCTTTGGAATTACGGTCCAGATACCCCTGGAGTATTATTGCGGCCGATATCCGGTCCACTTCCGTCTTGTCCCTGCGGCGGGAGGCTTTCATGCCGCCGTCTATCATTGCTCGGTGGGCAAGGACGGAGGTAAAGCGTTCATCCTCAAGCGTTACTGGAACGTCCGGGAAGGCTTTCCGGAGCTGGGGGAGGAAGGCGTCCACGTGGGCCTTGGCCTCCGACGGGCGGCCGTCCAGATTTACCGGATATCCTATCACAAATCCAATGATTCTCTCTTTTTGAGCATAATTTTTGAGATATTCTATTATCTTTGTAGAGTGTACCGTATCAAGTGCCTGAGCAAAGATCCCCAGGGGGTCGCTTACTGCCAGGCCGGTGCGCTTGAGCCCAAAATCTATGCCTATGATTCTGTCCATGGATTCCGGGCGCAAAGTTAAGAATAATTATGGAAAGAAAAGAACACAAGGCCCGGAATTTCCGTCTGTCAATGGTGGACGCCTCCTCCCATGAACGCCTCTGGAGCCTCCGCTTCAGCCGGACAACAATGATTGTGGCCATAACATCGGCAGTGGTAATTTTTATAGTTGGCCTTTTCTGCATAATTGCATACACACCCATCAGAACCTTCATCCCGGGTTATCCAGACGCCTATTCCCGCCGTCAGGCCATCCAGAACGCCCAGAGGATAGATTCCCTGGAAACCCGCATCATCCAGTGGCAGCTCTACAGTGAGAATCT
>OMQK01000226.1 GCA_900313205.1 uncultured Bacteroidales bacterium
CTGCAAGGCACCGGGGGTTCGAATCCCTCTTCCTCCGCTGAAATGCCCTCTACAGTATTGTGGGGGCGTTTTTGATAAAAAATATCCCCAAAAATATCCCAAAAACTGGATAAAAAAATCCTTGCAGACATCTAACTTTATTTGGAGAGTAATTCCCAAAATCGAAGAAAACGAGTAGCCGATGTTAACAAAGCTCGCCTTTTGTTACATCATCAGATTTTCATATTTTCTCGAATATTTTTCCGCTCGAAAACCATGCTTTTTTAAGTGGATTTTTCGCAACAATTTAGAAGTTTTTATCATTTCCGGATTTTGGTTGACAAGGGCCAGGAGCCGGAAAGGATAGACAAATTCATAGCGTCGCATCAGGAAGACACTTCCCGTAACAGGGTTCAGCAGGCTATAAAACTTGGCTATGTGCTGGTCAATGACAAACCCGTCAAGGCCAACTACATTGTGCGTCCCTGCGATGTTGTGAAGTTTGTGATGCCATATGAGAGAAGGGGCACGGAGATACTTCCGGAGAACATACCCCTTGACATCACGTATGAGGACGATGACGTCCTGGTAGTGAATAAACCCGCCGGAATGGTGGTCCATCCCGGGCACGGGAATTATAACGGCACCCTTGTAAACGCCCTTGCATATTACCTGCACCTCAGTCCTGACGTTGATGATGAGCGTATGGGTGTTCTTGTGCACCGCATAGACAAGGACACAAGCGGGCTTCTTGTCATTGCAAAGAACCCGGCGGCGCAGCTCAATCTGGCCGACCAATTCTTCGTCCACTCCATAGACCGCATCTACACGGCGGTAGTCTGGGGCAATATCCAGGAGGATGAGGGAACAATTGAGGGGACTATCGGCCGTGATCCCAACGACCGCCTTCGTTTTCGCGTATATGACGACCCTGAGAAAGGCAAGTGGGCCGTTACCCACTGGAGAGTCCTGGAGCGCTACGGCTTTATCACTGTGGTTGAATGCCGATTAGAAACCGGCCGCACGCATCAGATCCGCGTGCATATGTCTTCAATCGGCCATCCCCTCTTCAATGATGAGCGCTATGGCGGCTCAGAGATACGTCAGGGCACCATCTACTCCAAATACAAGCAGTTTATCCAGAACTGTTTTGCCATCTGCCCCCGCCAGGCCCTTCACGCCCGCACCCTGGGCTTCACACATCCCACAACCGGGCAGCGCCTCCATTTTGAGGCTCCGCTCCCGGAAGATATGCAGGCGCTTATCTCCAAGTGGAAAAACTACCTGGCCAGCAGCTAGAACGGGCGGCGGCCTCCGCCCATGCCGCCACGGGCGCGCATCTGCTCCCCGGCCTTGCCGAAGTTACCGAAGCGCCAGGTGAAGGACAGCATGATGTATCGGCCCAGGGTGTTGTTGCGCACCTCCTCATGATAGTTGGCGGTATCCGTCACTGTGAGGTTCTTGGCCTGGTCCAGGATGTCGTAAGCCTTGAGGGAAAGTGTTCCGCGGCGCCTGAAAACCTGCTGGGAAACGGAAGCGTTCCACACAAACTCTGAAGGCTGTGCCGTTGTGTAACCCCGGTACCAGTTGTAGTTGCCGTCAGTTGAAATTTCAAAGCCGCTCTGGCCCACGGTCCACTTGAAGGATGCGCTCACCTGGTTGGCCCAGGTGGCAGCAACTGCAGCCTGGACGGTGTACCAGGGCTTGGACATACGGGTACGGCCGCTGAGCATAACCTCAACGTCGTCTGAGCGGTACGTTGCACGCAGACGCTCCGTGAAGCCAAAGCTGCGGGTGGTGTTGTCCAGGAAATCCTGAGCCCACTTGTCGTTCTTCCGGTTATCCTCAGTAAAGTAATCTGAGTGGAACTTTGAGTAGTTGAACTCTGCGTTTGCCGCATTATAATATTCATCCATATTGAGGGATGCCGCTCCAATGTAGCTTCCACTCTTGGAATAGGACAGGCGCAGCATGTTTGATATGGAGAAGTTACTCTTTGCAATAGGGGCATTCACCATGAGGCGCATGTTGCCGTTGAAGGAGTCGTTGCCGTTTACCGGAAGGGAGAACGTGCGGCCCGCAGTATCATACCAGATTGCGCTAACGATAGGACTCTGGGTGTAGTTCCCCTCAACGTGGAGACGCATGGTGAAGAAGGTCTTCTTGTTGGAGAACTCAAGGTCTGAGCGAAGTCCGTGGCTGAAGTAAGGCGTAAGGTAGGGATTACCCAGGGACACGGAAAGAGGGTTGCTGTTATCGGCCACAGGAAGGAGCTGTGACGTTGAAGGCTGGCTTGATCGGCCCCAGTAGAACAGGCGCACGTTGGAGTTGTCGTTGAAGTCGTAGAAGAGCATGGCTCTTGGCGAGAAATTCCACCTGAAATCCTTGTACGGCGCATAGCCGTTGGTCTCATTGTACGTACTTGTGGGAGCTGCACTTGCACCAAGCTGGGCGCGGAGCTTCTCATTCTGGTACATGAACGCAAGGCCGATATTCTGGTTGAATGCCTGATTGAGGATACGGTTGGAATAGGTTTCGTCCTTCAGGCCGGTCTCTTCATTGATTACATCCTTGACGGAGAGGGTCTGGGAATAGCGGATGTTGTAACTGCCCTCAAGGTAAAAGTTGCCGCCGAGGGGCTCAGTATAAACAATCCTGCTGCCGCCTCCGCGTGTGCGGGAAGTCTGGCTTATGAGTTGGTTCACGGTTTCAGTGCCGCTTGCATCAACCGTACCATCGGCATTGAACTTGGTGTTGGTAGCGCTCCTGTTGATACCGTCCATGTCATTGTTGGAGATATTCCAGTCCACGTTCACGGAAATGGTACGTCCCGGAATGCCAAGCCTCTGGCGGAAGAGGCCCCAGCCCCTTGTCTGCCAGTTGTTGTTGTTGCCGCCGTTGGTGGAGAAACCGCTGTTGGTCTTGCTCTCAAGGCCATCGGCATCCCTGGTGCTGGTCTCAAAGTCCTTTTGCTGAAGATAACTTCCGCGGCCGATATTGAACTGCGGCTGGAAAAGGATGGAGGTGTTCTCACTGAACTTGTGCTCAAGGCGCACCCCAAAGCGGTGGCCGTCCGTAAACCTGGAGCTGCTGCCCTTTGTACTTGAGATGAGGGTGGGTTCATCGTTACGGAAAGTCTCCTTGTATGTATCTTCAAGGACGTCCGTCTGGGTACCGTTATACAGATAGTTGCCACCAAGTTCCATCTTCTTGTCCAGAAGGTCCCATACGCCGTTGACGCCGCCCATCCAGGACGTAACGACGCCGTTGGAGTTGCCCCATCTTGGCATTTGCAATGACGCTTATCTGGCTGTCCTCAGTGAATCGGCCTCCCATAAAGGCGCCCTGCCAGCGGAAATGGTCCTTGAAAGGCGTGTACTCCCCTGAAGAAGGGATGTCATATCCGCCGCCCGCCATGGCGTTTCCAAACACGCCGTTCATCATGCCGGGCTTTACGCTGAGGTCTATGACGGTTTCATCCTCGCCGTCGTCGATGCCGGTGAATTCCGCCTGCTCACTCTTCTTCTTAACCACCTTCACCTTGTCCACAAGTTTTGCGGGGATGTTCTTGGAAGCGAGTTGGGGGTCGTCCAGGAAGAAGGTTTTGCCGCCGATTGTGATCTTTGTGATGGTTTCACCGTTGGCGGTGATGGTGCCGTTCTCATCAACCTCCACGCCCGGAAGCTTCTTCAGAAGGTCTTCAAGGACGTTGTCATCAGATATCTTATAGGACGATGCGTTATACTCGATGGTATCTTTCTTTACGATGATGGGATTACCCGTTGCGCTCACTGAAGCGGCATCCAGGACCTGGGTGTCCTGATCCATCTTCACGGTGCCAAGGTCAAGGCTCTCCTTAAGTTCAATGGCCTTCTCAAAGGTGACGTAACCCATTATCTCAGCCTTGAGGGTATACTTCCCCGCGCGGAGTTTTTCCACAGTGGCAGAGCCGTCGTGGTTTGTGAGGGC
>OMQK01000109.1 GCA_900313205.1 uncultured Bacteroidales bacterium
CCCAGGAAGCCCTTCAGGCCATCATAGACTGGCTGGACAAAAACGACAGGAGGGAGATCAGCGCCGGAACCCGCATTATCATCGTACCGGGCTTCAAATTCCGCATCGTAGACCTTCTTGTGACAAATTTCCATCAGCCGGAAAGTACCCTTATCCTTCTTGTATCGGCCTTTGTAAACGGCAATTGGAGAGCCATTTACGATTATGCTCTGGAAAATGATTTCCGTTTTCTCAGTTACGGAGACTCCTCTTTGCTTGAAAGGGCATAGGTTTATCCAAAAAATTGGCTTAATTTTGTAGGAAGAATTGATTTGAGTATGGACCTCACTGAATATATGGACATTGCTCCTTTCAATGACGAGGAAGCATCGGCCGCCCTTACGCGCCTGTCCAATCATCCAAATACCAAGTGGATATCCAAGAGGATATTCCCTGATCAGCCCGATACCCTCCTCGGGGAGATTCTCCGTAACATCCACACCGTGGACGAATTCCAGTCCATAGTGATGACAAAGGCCATCCAGTGGGTCATAGACCATTCCGTGAAGGAGTTTACGTATGGCGGCCTTGAGAATCTTACATCCATTGAGGGCAAGTATCTGGCAATGTCCAATCACAGGGACATCATCCTGGATCCGGCATTCCTCCAGCTCATTCTCCTTAAGAACGGCCTTCCGGACACCCAGATCTGCGTAGGGGACAACCTCCTCAAGCAGAAGAGCGTGGAGCTACTCATCCGCTCAAACCGCATGATCAAGGTTATCAGGGGAATATCGGCCCGTGAACTGTATCTGTCTTCCCAACTGCTTTCCAAATACATCCGTGAGGTCATAACCTCCGGCACCAGCTCCGTATGGATTGCCCAGCGTCAGGGACGTACCAAGGATGGCCTGGATACCACCGAGCAGGGCCTCCTCAAGATGTTCGACATGTCCGGTACCAAGGATTTCACTCAGAATTTCAAGGAACTCAATATCATCCCCATAAGCATCTCCTATGAGTATGAGCCCTGCGATATCCTGAAGGCTAGGGAAATCCTTATTTCACGCACCCAGAAGTACGTGAAAACTGAAACTGAGGACCTTGAGAGCATCATCCAGGGCATCATGCAGCCCAAGGGGAATGTCCATATCCAGTTTGGGAAACCCCTAACTGATCAGGAGATTGAGGAAGCATCTCTCTGCGACAAAAACGACCGCTACCAGAGCATCCGCCATGCAATGGACGTAAGAATCATTGAAGGCTACAAGCTTTGGAAAACCAATTACATGGCCTACGACATTGTGACAGAAGGCTCAAAGTACTCTTCAGAATACTCTCCGGAAGAACTCAAGGCTTTCAAAGGCTACATTGAAGCCCTGCTTGGCAAGGTAGAGCCTGAACTGGACAAGGATGAACTGAGGGATATCCTCCTTCACATCTACAGCAATCCCGTCCTTTCAAAGGAAAACCTCCTTACAGATTCACAATAAGCCAGGCCATATAGCCGGCCCAGAGAATAAGGAACAGCGCACCGTCCAGACGGTCCAGGCTGTTCTTTTTTCCTATATGGCAACTTGTCAGAAGCGCCAGGGCGCTTGCGAGGAGTATTCCAAGGTCAATGTAGGAGATATCGGCAAAACTAAGCGGATTGATAAGGGCCGATCCTCCAAGGATAAGCAGTACGTTGAAGATGTTGGAGCCGATAATATTTCCAAGTGCAAGCTGGCCTTTTTTCTTTACTGCCGCTGCAACGCAGGTGGCAAGTTCAGGCATGGATGTGCCGCCCGCAAGGATGGTGATAGCAATGAATTTGTCGCTGACGCCAAGCGTATGGGCAATTGATACGGCCGAATTCACAAAGAGGCGGCCTCCGAAGATAAGAGCCGCAATGCCTCCGATGATGAATAGTATGGCAAGCCAGATGTTAAGCTGTTTGGTCTCTGTGGCGGGATTCTCATCCGGGGAGGATGTTTTGAAACTAAGCCACATGTAGCCGATGAAAAGGGCAAGGAGGATGCCGCCGTCAAGACGAGAAAGGCCGTCCGTGCCAGCACCGAAAATAGTGTGCTCAAGCCCCAGGAGGATCAGGACTACCACAGTGACTATATTCATGGGGATGTCCCTTCGTCTGTTCTCCCTTGTGATGGCCATGGGGAGGATCAGAGCGGTGATGCCAAGGATGAGGAGGGTATTGAAGATGTTGGAACCCACCACGTTTCCAAGTGCGATATCGGCATTGCCCTGAGCGGCGCCGATAAAGCTTACTACCATTTCCGGGGCCGATGTTCCCATGCCCACAATGGTAAGGCCGATTACAAATTCGCTGAGTCCGAATTTCCTTGCAAGGGCCGATGAACCTTCCACAAGGTAATCGGCGCCAAACACCACAAGCGCAAGGCCCGCAAGGAACAATATGATCTGAAGTAACATTATGTCTCTTTAAAATTGAGCACAAAATTAGCAATTATCTCCTATTTTTACTATTTTTGTTAACTAAATATGACTCTGAAAAGGCTCATATCCGTGTCTGTGCTTGCCGCAGCGTTTGTCTGCTCCTGCATCCCCAAGACGCCGGACAGGCCCACTCCGCCCGCTACTGACCCGCCTGTTCCGGAAGATCCGGATCCCATAACCATGATAACAACCCCCGGCGCATACGGCGTAGAGGGTGGGGATGTGTTATTTGACCTTTCCTATAACCAACTCAGCGTGGTGGAGTATAAGGGCGGCTGCTCATACCGCATCTTAAATCCTGAAAAGGTAAGCGTAGTAAGCGTGTCGGGCCTTCCGCAGGTTCTCACTCAGGGTGAAAGTGTGTCTTTCCTTTACAGAGTTCTGGAGCATGGCCACAGCACCGTGAGCAAAAGATATGACATGACAGTCCTCCAGATTAAGGACGGAAAGGCCTGGCTCAAGCAGGACAACACCACCTTCTTTGTCATAGCCCTCCTATGATACTCCCGGCCCTCATACTGTCTGCAGTCCTCAGTGCATGGACGTCCCTTGATACCCTCAAGCTGCCCTGCGTCCTTGTGGAATTCTCGGATGTAAAGTTTGACGGAGATACCCCTTCAGATTATTTTGATGCCCTTCTCAACGGGGAGGATTATTCTGAGGGATATGCCACGGGGTCAGTAAGGGATTATTTCCAGGATAACTCCCTAGGTGCATTCACACCCGTCTTTGACGTCTACGGCCCCGTGACTCTTTCAAGATACCGGGCATATTATGGACGGGATGTCATCATAGACGGAGTCAGGGCCGATGCCGCAGCTGACGAAGCCATCGCAGAGGCATGTGTGGCCCTTAAGGACGATGTGGATTTCTCTCAGTACGACTCTGACGGAGACGGTGTGCTGGATATTATTCTTTTCATCTACGCCGGCCATGACCAGTCTCAGGGAGGCCCACAGGACGCAATCTGGGCTCATCACTGGAACATGAGTAAATCGGCCAATCCAGACCTTCATGACGTTGAAATAGACGGCGTCAGGCTGGACAGCTATTTCTGTGCGTCGGAACTCAGAGGCAGGGACGGTAAGGACCTTTCTGGCATCGGCATCATTTCCCATGAATTCGGGCACGCCCTTGGCTTGCCGGATTTCTATGACCAGGTTGGGTCCGGTTCCGGGAAGGCCCCGGATCTTGGGGAGTTCTCCCTCATGTGTTATGGCTACAACAACAATTTCGGTTTCACTCCGCCTTACCTTAACGCAGAGGAACGCATGATGCTGGGCTGGATGGAAAGGGAGGGCCTCCAGGAGATGCAGCCCGGAAAGCAGGTTTTATCGGCCATACAGAATAACTCGGCCTATATTATACCCACAGAGACTGAAGGTGAATACTTCCTTCTGGAGTACAGGGATTCCAGGGGATGGGATTCTACTCTTCCGGAAGGTATGGTGCTGTATCACGTGGACAGGTCTCTAGAATATGCTCCAAGGTGGGAAAACTGGATCTATCCCGGTTCCGGCATCAACGACGACCCCTCCCACCCATGTTTCTACATTGTCCCGTCATATAGCGGCGTGAGGGATGCCGGAAACATGGTTTTCCCCGGTATTTCCATGACATCCGCGGTTGAGCCCCAGGACTGGGCGGGTAACTATGTATCCTGCCAGCTGACAAATATAGAACTAACACCGGATGGCCTGAGCCTGTATGCCCAGTTTGACGCGGGCCCCAATGTGAACGGCTATGTCAGGGACGTATACGGCTACCCTGTAGAAGGAGCATCCGTGTCCATCGGTGAGGAGGAAACCGTATCGGACCAGGAAGGCCATTTCCTTGTTCTCGTGGAGGACGGAAAGAGAGGGTCAATGCTTCTCAATGCATCGGCCCCCGGTTACAGGCCTTTCAGCACCAGGGTCTCCCTTGGCAATTCAAGGGTGATTTCCGTCCCTGTGATCCTTAGACGGGACTCTGAGGGAGATGACAGCACACTTTCCAAGTATGACTCTCATTTAAGGCGCGGCTATTACAATAAGGCGGGCATAGGGGCTGTTAGGTTTACGGCCGATGATCTTGCTCCCTATGCCGGCAGTCTTTTGATGCAGATTATCTTCTATCCATATCTTCTGAATTCATTTCAGGGAGAGATATATGTGACGGTTGATATCGGCAGGGAAAGAGTGCTTACAAGGCTGGTTGAAACGCCAGTCTATGGCATGTATTTCAAGAATACGGTGGATGTGAGCGACGCCGGAATAGTGATTCCGGAAGGCGAGGATGTCTACATTGGATACGGCAGCGCAGAAAGCGGGAACGGCAGTTTCTACCTTGGAACGGTGTATCCCGGGGAAAAGAACAACAGTTACTGGGCGCCGTTCAATATGGAAAAATCGTCATGGAGCCCTCTCTATGTGGAAAGGGCCGATATAACCATGAATCTGATGCTGGAGGCTCAAGTTCAGGAGCAGGTGGGGGCAGAGGACTTGTCGGCCCTTGGTTATTTCTATATCAGTTCAGGTAAGGGAAACTGGCAGGAGGGAGACACCTTCCCGCTGGAGCTTGTAAGTCCGGAAAACGGGCCTCAGGTAGATGTGACATGGTTTTATGATGGAAGCAAGGTGCGTGGTAACGTTGTCCTTGAGAGTGGTTATCACGTACTGGAGGCGGTTCTTGAATACAGTTCAGGTGTAGAGGAAACTATCAGGAAAGAATTCAATATAAAATGAAAAGGATATTATACTACGCACTGGCACTGGCTATCCTTGGCGCAATGCTGTACGGATGCCAGATTGTGCTTTTCACGGAGCCTCAGAAAGAGGATCCCAGCGGGCAGCAGAATCAGACTCCAGATGATGACCCCAAGGAGGAAGAAGACCCTATCCTAAAGGTCAGAACCCTTGGAGTATATAATATGGACGGCGTGGATTATTCGTACAGGAGGGGGGAGTGGCAGCTTTCCAGGCACTATTCGGCCGATTCCAGGACTATTGCATTCAGCATGGTGGATCCGGAGAATAAGACTGTGTACACCGTGTCCGGGATAAAGTCTTCGGTTTCTCAGGTTGGTCATAGTATTTATCTCACATTTACGGCCAAAACGCCGGAAAAGGAACTCAAGAGCTTCTCTTCTACGGCCCGGGTGCTGAAAGTGAGCGGAGACACACTGTGGCTTAAAAGCACCCAGGGACCTTATTACGTGATAAAAAAGTAAGAGCTATGAAAAGGTTACTCACTACAATAGCAGCGTTATCCATCATAGCTCTGAGCGCATACGCAATACCGGCAAAGCCCGGTTTCCGTTCATATACGCAGCCTGACGGAAGGACTCTGGTCCTTGAGCAAAAGGGAGACGAATTTGGCAGTTGGTTCCAGGATAAGCAGGGTACGCAAGATGTCACGTAATGCGTCATTAAAGCGCGTCCGTGCAAACAACCTCAGGACAAGTGACTACACGGACATGACCCACGGCACCAGGCGTATTCCTGTGGTACTGGTAGAGTTCTCAGATGTCAAGTTCAAGATAAACTCGCCGGCCCAGAGTTTTGATGCCCTTCTCAACGAGCAGGGATATAACGGGTACAACGGGGTAGGCGCTACGGGATCTGTGAGAGATTTCTATCTGGACAACTCCCACGGTGCCTTTGAACCTGTTTTTGATGTCTTTGGGCCGGTCTCCCTGGATAATCCCATTAAGTATTATGGAGAGCAGATAAAGAATTCTGATGGTACCGTAGACCATGAAGACAAACAGCCGGAACTGGCCCTGTACCATGCCTGCCTGAAACTTGACGGAACCGTTGATTTCTCTCAGTATGACTACGACTCAAATGGCCTTGTGGATATGGTCCTGTTCTATTATGCTGGCGGGTCACAGGCGGAAGGATGGCCTGTAGATCACATTTGGCCTCATTCCTGGAGCGTCCAGGGATCTTCCTCTTCAGATGCCCGAAGTCACAAGTTTGACGGGAAAAAACTTGGAAACTACTTCTGTTCGTCAGAACTCAAAGGCTTGGGAGTTTCCGAGACCATGTGCTCCATAGGTGTTACATGTCATGAGTTTGCCCATTCTCTGGGTCTCCCAGATTTCTATGATGCGGACTATGAAGAGAACGGTTCCAATGAAGGACTATACTCTTTTTCAACGTTGTGTGAAGGTTCCTATAATGACTTATCCCGCACTCCGCCATACTTTAATGCAGAGGAAAGGATAATGCTGGGGTGGATGGAAGAGAGTGACATAAAAATGATTAAGGCAGGGGAGAATGTGCTCCCGTTCATAGATAACAATGTTGCTTTCAAGACACTTGCAACCGCGGAAGGGGAGTATTTCCTCTATGAAAAGAGGGGTGGAGAGGGTAGCAAATGGGATGCTCCTCTTCATGAAGGCATGGTTGTCTATCATGTGGATAAATCTCCGTCCCACACTGTTGTGGGAAGTATTTCAGCACAGTATATCTGGAGGACCAATACCATAAATAATTACGGCGGCCACCCATGTTTTTACGTGGTCTCTCCGCCGGATCAGGAGTCAACAAGCTTTCAATCCACCAAACTTGATTGTTCCGACCTCGTATTCCCTGGATTCTACGGGATTGATTCATACTGTGCCAAGGACTGGGACGGCAACTATTCCTCTTACATCCTCTCAGATATACACGTTAGCGGTAATGAAGTCCATTTTACGGCAACCCCAGACTCTGATGTAAAGTATCTTGAAGGGACTGTGAAAAATACCTCAGGAAAGCCCCTCGAAGGCGTTTCAGTTGCCTTGAATCCATATACTGAAGCTGCTCCAAGCACCAGCGGGATTGTGATAAGAAAGCTTCTTTCCGCCGGTGGGCAGAAG
>OMQK01000162.1 GCA_900313205.1 uncultured Bacteroidales bacterium
TGCGCCAGATGATTGAGAGCGAATTTGGCCGCATCAAGGCCGAATTCAAGGAGAGCGACCCTACCGCCACCCTTATCGTAGAGGAGTGTGAAGCAGCACCCAAGCACATCCAGCCTTCCGTGATGCTACGTGCCGTGAAGGCGATGCTTGCATGCCCTTCAGGGGTTATCCGCATGTCCCGCACCATGAAGGGACTCACGGAAACCTCCATCAACATGGCTATCGTACGCACAGAAAAGGGCAGGATCACCATCCACAGTCTCATGCGCAGTTCCGTCAACAGCGCCAAGGCAGCCCTTGCAAACCGCGTCCGCTGCATCTTCGAGCTTGCCGGTGCAGATGACATCCAGTTTGCCGGCGGCTACAGCGGCTGGACTCCCAAGCTGGACACTCCCATGAACAAGATCATGATGGAGCAGTACAAGAAAGTGACCGGAGAGGATATGGAGATCATGGCCACCCACGGCGGTCTTGAGTGCGCCCTCCTTGGAGCCAAGTATCCCAACTGGGAAATGGTCTCCGTAGGTCCCACCATCAAGTATCCCCACAGCCCGGATGAAAAAGTGAACATTGCCTCCGTAGCCCGCACCTGGGAGTATCTGAAGGCCGTTCTTGAAAATGTACCCGTAAAATAAAAGCTTATGTTCAAAGGTCAACCCAAAGGCTTATTCGCCCTTGCACTTGCCAACACCGGCGAGCGCTTCGGTTACTATACCATGATTGCGGTGTTTGCCCTCTTCCTCAGGGCAAACTTCGGCCTCTCTGCCGGTACCGCAGGCACAATCTACTCCTCATTCCTCATGCTGGTGTACTTCTTCCCGCTTATCGGCGGTATCCTGGCCGATAAATTCGGCTTTGGAAAGATGGTCACAACCGGCATCCTGGTTATGTTTGCAGGCTATCTGTTGCTCTCAGTTCCGCTTGGCGGCGGCACCGTAGCCCTTGTGGCAATGCTTGCGGCCCTGCTTCTGATAGGCTTCGGTACGGGCCTATTCAAGGGTAACCTCCAGGTTATGGTCGGTGACCTCTACAATGACCCTCAGTATGCCTCAAAGCGTGATTCCGGCTTCTCCCTCTTCTACATGGCCATCAATATCGGCGCCCTTTTTGCCCCTACCGCGGCCATCAGGATCAGGGAATGGGCAATGACACTTGGCTTTGACGGAAATGCTGCATACCACTTCTCATTTGCAGTGGCCTGCGTATCCCTCATCGTCTCAATTGCAATCTACTACGCCTTCCGCAGCTGGTTCAAGCACGTTGAAGGCGGTCACGCAAAGGGAGAGAAGGCCCAGGTAGTGGACACCCTCACCCCGGAGCAGACCAAAAAGCGCATGGTGGCCCTCTTCCTGGTGTTCGCCGTGGTTATCTTCTTCTGGATGAGTTTCCACCAGAACGGCCTCACGCTCACCTACTTTGCCGATGAATTCACGGAGCGCAGCTCTTCCGGCATTGCATCCATGCCCTTCAACGTATTCAACCTTGTGGCGGTGATCGCAATTGTGTATGCCCTCTTCTCCATCTTTGACAAGGAGGCATCCCAGAAGGGCAAATGGATTGGCGTCGGTGTTGTGGCTCTTGCCTGCGCATACCTTGTGTGGCAGTATTCCCGCCTTAGCGGCAGCATAGAGATCAGCGCCCCTATCTTCCAGCACTTCAACCCGTTCTATGTGGTTGCCCTCACACCTGTGTCCATGGCCATCTTCGGCGCCCTGGCGGCAAAGGGCAAGGAGCCCAGCGCTCCCCGCAAGATCGCATACGGCATGCTGGTTGCGGCCGTGGCCTTCGGCCTTATGGCGTTCGCTTCTATCGGCCTTAATACCCCTGCATATCAGGCAACGGTGCGCGGCGGCGTGGAAGAGACCCTGGTTTCTCCATACTGGCTCATCACCGTTTACCTTATCCTTACCTTCGGAGAACTTCTCCTGAGCCCCATGGGCATCTCCTTCGTTTCCAAGGTTGCCCCGCCCAAGTACAAGGGCATGATGATGGGTATGTGGTTCGTTGCCACGGCCCTAGGTAACTTCCTTGTCCAGGTTGGCGGTCACCTCTGGGGTCCCCTGCCCCTGTGGGTTGTCTGGAGCGTATTCCTTGGCGTCTGCGTCATCTCCGCCATCTTCATGTTCGCCATGATGAAAAAGTTAGAGGCTGCCACTGAATAAAAGCACAAACCCTCTCAAGTCCCTCTCCCGAGGGGAGGGGTCTCGGGAGGGGGTAATGTAAAGCAATTCGGCACGAAGTGCCCAGAATGTACATCATATCAGGCCCAAACGGCTCCGGGAAGACTACGGCTTCTTACAGCATTCTCCCGGAGCTGCTGGACTGCAGTGAATTTGTGAACTCGGATGAATTTGCAAAGCACCTCTCGCCTTTTGCGCCGGAGGGTGCCTACATCACTGCAAGCCGCCTGATGCTTAAAAAGGTGCAGTACCTCTTTGACCGCCGTGAGGACTTCTGCATAGAGACCACCCTGGCTACGCGTGCGCTTATCAAAATGACCCGCAAGGCCCAGGAGCTGGGGTATTATGTCACGGTGCTCTACCTGTGGCTGGAGACCCCCGACATGGCGGTCCAGAGGGTTGCCAACAGGGTCCTGGCCGGTGGCCACGACGTCCCTGAGGAAACCATCCGCCGCCGCTACCGCATGGGCATCTACTACCTTTTCAACGGCTACATGCAAACCTGCGACAAATGGATTCTGGCCGATAATTCCCGCCCTCCGTTTGCCATAATAGCGGAAGGCTCCAAGAAGGGTTTCGCCATCCGTGACATGGAAAAGTACCAGAAGGTGAAAGCCGTTATCACAGACACCTCTGAGCCACTCCAGCACACGGAGAATACTGCAGAACTCATTATCAAGGAACTGTCAAAGGCCCCGCTGGCCCACGACGGAGTTCCCTACCAGAGCACGGATGATACAGAGTAAGAATTATTATCTGGACATATTCAAGGTAGATGTCCCGCTCCTTGAGACCGTCATTGCAGAGGCCCTCAGAAGCGGCGGAAGCTATGCAGACCTCTATTTTGAGAACACCAGTTACGGGTCCCTGCTACTAAGGGACGGAGCCGTAACGTCCGGCGGCTGCCACATAGATTACGGCGTTGGAGTACGCGTCCTTTCCGGAGAAAAGACCGGCTACGCATACTCTGAGAGTACCATCAAGGCCGATATCCTTGCCTGCGCCCGCGCCGCCGCCCAGATTGCCGACGGCCCGTGCGACGTTAACCCCTACGGCACCCGCAACCCCAGCCGCGGGGAGCCAAATCCTGCGGCTGACCGCTATCCGGTCAAGCAGAATTGGCGGGAGATGCCCGTTGCGGGCTTCCTCCCTTTCCTGCAGGCCCTGGATACCGATGTCCGCTCTAGAGACTCCCGCATCCGCAAGGTAATAGTGAACCTTGCGTTCTCCGTCAGTGACATCCTCATGTACAACAGTGCCCGGGAGCTCAAATACGAGACCCGGCCCATGGGAAGCGTCTCCGTGAGCGCAGTCTTCGAGAGCAGCGGCGCTGTGGAGAACAAGTCCACATCCCGCAGTTTCCGCTGCGGAGCAGAGATGCTTTCCCCCGCCCTGGCGGAAGAAATGGCCTCTGACATAGTGAAAGGCATAGACGACCGCTTTGCCGCCCGGCGTCCGGAAGGCGGCCGCATGCCCGTTGTGATGGGCGCCGGCGCTTCCGGCATCCTCCTCCATGAAGCCATGGGCCATGCCTTCGAGGCCGATTTCAACCGCAAAGGCACGTCCATATTTGCCGATAAAATGGGCACCAGGATATGCCCTGAGGGCATAAACATCATTGACGACGGAACTCTCCAGGGAAACCGCGGCGCCATCAATTTTGACGACGAAGGCATCCCCGGACAGAAGACTTACATGGTGGAGGACGGCGTGCTTACGTCTTATCTCCATGACCGGATATCGGCCGCCCATTACGGCGTAAAGCCCACGGGGAACGGCCGCCGTGAAAGTTTCCGCTACGCTCCCCTTCCAAGGATGAGGGCAACCTATATGGAAAGTGGCCACGCAAAGGCTGAAGACCTCATTGCAGAGGTTCAGAAGGGCATTTTTGTGGATGAGTTCTCAAACGGCCAGGTACAGATTGGGGAAGGAGATTTCACCTTCTACGTAAAGTCCGGCTATATGATAGAAAACGGCCGTCTCACAATGCCGGTGAA
>OMQK01000325.1 GCA_900313205.1 uncultured Bacteroidales bacterium
CCGCTTGCCGAAATGCTGCCGCTACCGGAAAGCGTCTGCGCCGTGATGTTGATTGTACCACCCGAGCCTGCGCCTTTGTAGCGCACGGGACCTTCCGCCGTCGCCTTGCCGTCAAGCGTGAGCGCACCGTTTACCATCAACTTGATTACACCGCCGCCGGGGCTTTCCTTCTCGTGGCTCAACACGGAGTTGACTGCGGGGAGACACGGGGCGAAGACAGAGTCGTAGCAAATGTTGCCGGAGGAACCGGCCATCTGTCCCCCGTGGCGGGCGGGACCAGTCGTGAAACCGGACGCACCGCTGGCAAGACCGGCACTGTCCGCGTAAAGATTTCACGTTGGCCGGGTTATATCTATACCGGAGGCAGCGGATTCGACTTCTATCTCAACATCATTCCTGCTTCCATGGCTTATAACGCTACGGCAGAGAGTGTTGAAAGCTTCAATGGAAGACGGCTGGTTACCTCCGTGGATATCCCTTCTGAAGCGCTTGAACGCATGGTCCGTCTCGCCCAGGACAAAGACTTCATGTCAATCAAGAATGCCGACATCTTCCCGGACAAGGCCATGCTTGACGGGAACGATGTCAGGATCACGGTGCGGTCCGACATCGGCACCCTGTCACTGGACAGCAACATGCTGGACGACACGCTTCTTGACGGCTGGCTTCCAACCACGAAGATGAATTTCCATACTCCCTTCTCACAATTTGCCGCTCCGGCTTTCAAGGCCTTCGGCATCGATCCTTATGAAGACACAGAAATGCTTGTGGATTAATACCCATGCCCAACTATTTTCAGAAAGCCATAAACGCCGCGTTTTACGCGAATCCCGTCAAGCTACAGAAGCTCATTGACGAAGGCCACTTTAATGTCCGCTTGTTGGAGGATACCGGTTTCATGTCCAAGCCGTTTCCTATCTGGCGTATTCCCCAATGCTGGGAAGCGGCCATAGGGGATGTTTCCCACTGGAACAAGGAAGTCCAATACCTCATTACTGATTTCAGGTCCCGTGTATTTCAAGTGAAAGAGATATTCCGGAAATCCTTCAATATCGAATTCACTCCTATTGACTATCGGCAGTACACGGAGGATTTCTTTGCCGCAGGGCCTAACGAATCGATCGAGGAGGCTCTTTGGCTCGATTCCATTGAGGATGCATATAAGAATGGGGCTCGTCCCATTGACGCGGAACTTTACTATGCCGGCGTTCAGTTTGACTTCGCACGCACTGAGGAGTTGCTCAAACATGGCGCAAATCCAGACATCCCGTTGGAAGAATGCGACATGTATTTGTATGACAGGATTGCGACGGAAGCCTCTTTCTTGGAGGTAGAACTAAGACACGTATGGGAATTTGAGTATCGCAGAGAAGTGGATTATGAGGATATCTCCCACCTTGTCGGCTTTGCGGCTCACGAGACGATGTATGACCTTCTGGTCAAGTATCACAAGTCTCATGAAGACGATACTGAGTCCGCCGAATCTTACGCCAGAAAAAAATATGTATTCGGCCCTGACACGGATGCCAACTCTGCCAAGGTTTGGTGGATTACCAATGGCCCCTACGCGGACTTCATGCTCGTGATGGATGCTTCATGTGCCAGGATCTTGGAAATGCCTTTTGGTGAAAAGAATCTGGACAACTACCGAGCTTGCATAACGGGCTACACCAAGGATTTCATGACGCTCTATGGTGGCCAAACCCACAAGGAGCTCGCCCTTAATATACACCATGTCCACTGGGAAGCCGATTCATTTGATTCATTTATTGGGAAGGTTAAGGGCCATAAAGGTTTCAAGGTCTTGGATTATCGTATTAGCGACGACTCATCCGAACTGGACAAATTCATTAAGGAATGCGCCGATAGACGCTACAATGTCAGTCAGGAGTATTTCATGTATTGGTACCAAGCCGTTTCCAAGCTCCTGTTGGATTCCGGGTTGCCCGAGTCCCATGTGATCGATTTCCTGAAAAAGCACCCGATCCAAGTCGGTTTGATATATGCTCACGGCAACGGTCTAACTCCGGAGCACCTGATAAAACGCT
>OMQK01000165.1 GCA_900313205.1 uncultured Bacteroidales bacterium
GAGGCGACCGCTTCAATACGCGCACAAGTTCTTTCGAAAACTCTTCATCTGTGGATGAAACAATTTTGATATCCCGTAGTTTTCCGTCTTCTCCCACTACAAATTCATAATGAACGGTTGCCACCTTGCCAACCATAGACTCCTTGTACCTGAAATTGGGATGAATATAGGCTTGAAAGAACGAGGCCCCATCACCAAAGACAGGCCGTGAGTCATATTGTCCATAGCCTAGACTCTCTAAAAACGCGGAATCATCATCCGTGAGCGTCAGTTCGGGTTTTTGAGGCTTGACAACACCCGCTGCTGCCGCGTTTTTATAGGTCTTACCCTGCTTGGTCGCACCATTATTTACGACTACGCCGATAAAAATTTTTCCATTGGGATAATACAGCGTATCACGTCCGTTGGCATAGCCGGAAGAAAACTCCCCACATATTACAGCTCCCGTTGCCATAAACAATCGGCCATATCCTTGCTCTACCCCCTTGACAAAGTTTCCGCTATAGATACTTCCATCGGCTTTAATCCGGATGCCACGACCTTGAGGAACCGTTCTGTTAAATGAGCCGATGAAAAGTCCCCTATCCTGATGATACAACTTTCCCTGTCCGCTTGGAAGTTCGCCGATGTAGGTACGGTTGTCCAACTTGACTGTATCCACGGCTGATATTGGAGCGGTGAGTAATACAGAGGCTAATAGAGATATAATTATTGACATAGGCTTATTCCTTTAATACCGATTGCATTTGTCGATTCAATCCAGCGGGAAGGCGATAAAGTAAAAGCATTCAACCCGGCTTGCTGCCTAAACCCCTCGAATTCGAGGGGGTTAAAATCAGGATTATAGAGAGTCTCCCATATACCGAGGAATTCAATCGTATTGCGATTGCGCATCCAATTGGCTATCACGCCATTCGGGTCCATCCAATTTTTCTGGCGGGCCATATCGGTGATGCAAATATAGTCAATACCCCCCTTTGGACATAGTCCTGATAGCCAAGGAACTGAATGTACTTGATAACGAGTGCATAGCTGGCTTTAGCCTGTGCTGTATTCTTCGCGCCGGATGCATCAAAGCAAATTGCCTCGTGGTGAGCTATACGATTGCGGAATGCTTTGATATCCTGAAGTTCATTGTAGATAGCTCTCTGCCCAAGACCTTTTGTCCTGGTTTTGCAAATTTAAGAAATCTTCGTACCTTTGCTGTGGAAGCCCCGTGTGTCCCTGAGCAATCAAACACGCGGGTTTAGTCTTTTTATTGCTTATATCATTTGCCGTACACACGTTAATCACGTAAACGACTCACAACACACACAACCTTGTTATCAGGGCCAGCGTGAAGCCCCTTCAGGGGTAGGAAAAAGTATGAGCTAAACGCACTTTATCTATAAAAATTCTAAAGATAAAGCACAAAAAGGTCTCACTTTTTATTGCGGGTAAAAGAATAATTGTTATCTTCGCACTGAACTAAAATGCACTTGATATGAAGGCACCCAAGATAATCGCCCGAGAGGCTGAAATGGCTGAACTGAAACGGTGTTACGAGAGTGACCGTTCTGAGTTGGTAATTGTATATGGCCGCAGGCGTGTCGGCAAGACGTTCCTTGTGGACACGTTTTTCGAGAAGAAATACGATTTCTCCTTCGTGGGCGGGTTTAAACTCACTAAGGCAAAGCAACTGCGCAGGTTCGCCAAGGCGCTGAAGAAAGCAGCCGGTCTCAAAATCCAGCCGAAACTCTCTTCCTGGGAGGAGGCCTTTGATGCCCTGGAAGAATATATTGAGAGCCTTCCGGAGGATAAGCGCAAGGTCATCTTCATTGACGAGATGCCATGGATTGACACGCCTCAGTCGGAGTTCGTGGAGGCATTTGAGTCTTTCTGGAACAGTTGGGGATCACGCCGCAGCGACATTGTTCTGATTGCAAGCGGTTCGGCATCTTCCTGGATGGTGGATAAATTCGTGGAGAATATCGGTGGCTTGCACGCGAGAATCACGAACAACATCTATATCCGGCCCTTCAATTTAAAAGAAACGGAGGAGTATCTACAAAGCAGAGGGTTCCGTTGGAGCCGTTACCAGATTCTTCAGCTATATCAAATTATGGGCGGTGTGCCTTTCTATTTGAGCCTGCTGGACCCGAAACAGACGCTGCTGGCCAATGTTGACCGTCTGTTCTTCCGCCGGAATGCAGAGTTAAAGACTGAATTCGACGAACTTTTCAATGCCGTTTTCAACAAGGTGGACAAGTATCTGGAAGTCGTCGCCTTGCTCAACAGCAACCACAACGGATTAACCTACTCTGAAATCAAGAAAGGATCCAGTCTTGACGGTGAGCGCCTAACGACCGTCTTGAAGAACCTGGAGCGCTGCGATTTCATTATCTCCTTCCAGCAATTCGGGAACAAGTCCAGGGGCACCCTGTATAGGCTTGTGGACTTCTATACGTTGTTCTATTACAAGTTTGTAAATGCCATTGACAGCAAGGATGAAGAGTGGTGGACACACAATTATAATTCCCATTCTGTGGAGTCCTGGCAGGGATATGCGTTTGAACTGATCTGTCTTACCCACCTTCCTCAAATCCGTAAGAGCCTGGGTATCTCCGGCATTTCCACATCGGCGTCCTCGTGGCGCTATGTTCCGGGCAAGAATGAACCGGGCAGGAAAGCGCAGATTGACCTGCTTATTGCACGCGGAGACCACATCATCAACCTTTGTGAGATGAAGTTCTCCGTCGGTCCTTTCGTCATCAAGAAATCCTACGCGGAGGATGTCCGCGAGAGGAAGCAGTTGTTCAAACAAGTGGAAAAGACCTCTGACGGGCTGGACATCACTTTTGTGACAACCTTCGGCGTGGCTGATGGTGTGAACAAGGATGTCGTGGATTCTGAGGTAGTAGCGGAGGATCTTTTCCGTTAAAAAACTCGAATTAACTTGATATCCTTGGCTACTTTCACCATATTTGTCATGCCCTCAAAGAGGTGCAGGGTTCTTTGAAAGACTGACAGAGAGGTACTCATAAGGCTCTGGTGGCAGAGACATTTAAAGCCAAAATCATAGACAAAACGAGACATTTAGAGACATAGGAGAGACATTTGAAGAGACAAAATCGCGTAAGTTTCTTGTAACCAATGCCAAAGCGCAACTATCTAACATATTGATTTACAAATAAATAAGTGCGAAGATTCGGCAAGATGAACGATCCCTTACCTTCCGCGCAAAGGAGGAGCTGACTCAGAAGTGAGCCGGCCCCTCCTTTATGACTGGGATGGGGTTTCCGCGGAAGCGCCTTGCCGTCAGTGCAGTACGATGCCGGAGGCGAGGGCGTTGGCCTGCCGGACCTTGTCCCAGTCGGGACGGCGGGCGGGCTTGTCCGTATAGTAAATGACATTGAGGGAAATCAGCGACTTCCCGTTCCGGATGTCGTAGCTGACATTGACCCCGTTCTCCAGGGAGGGATGCGGGCCGATGCAGCGGACGGCCTTGACCGAGCCGAGGTCGAAGACCGCCGGCTCCACCCAGCGGGCGCCGCGGTAATACAGGTCGTCAAGTCCCTTGAAGAATTCAAGGTCCGAGTTGTCGACGTCCGTGCTGTCGTTGAAGAAGACGGGATAGCACTGGATGGAGATGTCGTTGTCGCGTCCGAGCGCGTAATACGTGGCGATGGAACGTCCCGTGCTGTCGGCGTCCCGGAGGACATAGCGGGTGTAGCCGGCAGGGAGGGTAAAGGTGAAGCCACAGGTCTCGTTTTCAATCACTTGCGCCTCCTTCTCGAACAGAGGGCTCCCTTTCCGCTCCGACGGCCGTGCGAGGACGGCGACGAGGGCGATGACGGCGGCTGCGGCCACGAGGATGGCCAGGATCTTCCCGGCCTTGCTTTTCTTCTCTTCCATCTTTTCTTGCATTGCGGGACAAATGTACGGAATTCCCGCCAAAGCGGCAAAGATTTGTTTTTTTTCGGAGGATGCCGCATCTTTGCAGCATGAAAAAGATCCTCGTCCTTCTCGCAGCCGTCCTCTTGCCGGCCGGCCTGCTTTCCGCCCAGCCCGCGTTTTACCAGGAAACCCTGCACAAGCAGGCTCCCGCCGTCCCGAAATACGTCGTCTTCGCGGGTGATACCATCCGTTT
>OMQK01000167.1 GCA_900313205.1 uncultured Bacteroidales bacterium
GGCTTCCGTGAAAATCCCTTCCGACGTAACAATCCGCTCCGGCTACAGCGCCAATGCTGAAATAGTGCTTGACAAGGCTGATGGAGTGGTGACGCTTCCGGAATCGGCCATCCAATTTGAAGGGGAAAAGACCTATGTGATGATAAAGGAGGCCGATGAATATGTACGCCGTGACGTTGAGACGGGCCTTTCTGACGGCATCAACATTGAGGTGAAAGACGGCATAAAAGCCGGAGACATGGTCCGTGGCGCACAGATTATCATCAAGAAGAATCAGCAGTAGAGCCTATGAAAGCACTTTTACTTGCACTTGCCGTTGCGGCCTTACAGCAGCCGGCCGATTCCCTCCCGGACCTTTCACACCCCTGGAGCCTTCAGGAGTGCATGGACTGGGCCCTGGAGCATAACCTTACGGTGGTTCAGCAGGAACTCTCCCATCAGTCAAAGGACGTTGATAAGAATACTGCAGAGAGATCCTGGCTTCCAAACCTCAACGCCCAGATATCGGAGAATATGAACTTTGGCCGAGGCCTTGGCGGGAACAACACCTACGAATACGGAAACAGCAACACCACGGGCATTTCCGTGGGAAGCTCAATGACGCTGTTTGACGGACTGGCAACACCAAACCGCATAAAACTGGCGCGCCTTAACCTTGATGCCGCAACGGAAGACCTTGAAAAGGCCCGTGAGGATATCCGGGTTTCCGTTGCAAAGGCTTATGTCCAGATAATCTACAACCTGGAGATTGAGGATGTGGCAGAGCAGCAGGTGACCATTGACTCCCTGCAGGTGGAACGCCTCTCCGGAATGATGGGAGTGGGCAAGAGCTCAAAGGCCCAGCTTTCCCAGCAGAAGGCTTCCCTTGCCCAGAGCAGGGTAACCCTGGTACAGGCACAGAACAACGTCCGCGCGGCCGTCCTTGACCTTGCGCAGCTTCTGGAGCTCCCCTCCTGGGACGGCTTCTCAATTGTGAGGACCTCCCCTGCTCCGCCCTCAGACGTATCCCTGGGGCACCCTGATGACATCTATGCCGATGCAGTCATGGACCGTCCTTCCATCAAGGCCGAAGAACTCAGGCTTAAAGGCACGGAGCATTCCATAGATATTGCTAAGAGCGGATACTACCCCTCGCTTTCACTGAATGCCGGGCTTGGGACCAACTACTATTCTTCCTTCCCCACCGCCGGGTTCTGGAATCAGCTTGGAGCCAACTTCTCACAGTATGTGGGACTCTCCCTCAACATCCCCATCTTCAACAAGTTCCAGGTGAGGAACCAGGTAAGATCGGCCAAAATCCAGCAGGAAGCCCAGCGGGTGCAGCTGCGCCGCGCCCAGCAGGGACTGTACAAGGAGATTTACCAGGCCTGGAACGGAGCCGTAGCGGCCCAGGCTAAATATGACGCCTCGCTGGAAGCCAGCGCCGCCGCAAAGGATGCCTTCACGCTTATGGAAGCCCGCTATGAGGCCGGCGCCGCCACCCTAACGGAGTTCTCCGACGCCCGTAACCGCATGATGAAGGCAGAGTCAGACCTTGTCCAGGCCTCCTGCGAATACCTCTTCCAGACCGCCCTGGTCCACTTCTACCGCACGGGGTCGCTGGAGCTGTAACCCCTAAACCCAGATGTACACTTTGTCGCCGCGGTGAGGGTGAAGGCGGCTGTTCTCTGGATCAGGATCCACGTGGTCCTCTGGCATATTGTCCAGCGGAACGGCAACGGAGCAGCGGCAGCCCTGGGGGGCTACATCAGCGGGCTCATAATCCACGCGGAGGTCACTGGCCTTGAATTCTATGATGCCGGTGGTGTTGCCTATGATAAGCATATCGCAGCCCTTGGGGAGGTCACGCGTTTCCACCTGGATTTCCGCTACTCCAATGCGGCCAAACCAGTTGGTCACTTTCCCTATGTAAACCTTGTTACGTGTGGCCTGGGAGCCATATACAGCGCTCCATTCACCCATCTTGGCACCAAGATAATATCCGTCCCAGAAGCCGCGGTTGAATACCGTTGCAAGGCGGTCTTTGTATGAAGCGCCAAGTTCGGGGGTATAGGTGCCATCGGCCACGGCATTTGCGGCTTCACGGTAGCATTCCACCGTTGTTTTCACATAGTCTGCGCTCCGTGCGCGGCCTTCAATCTTAAACACCTTTACGCCGGCTTCAACAAACTTATCCAGGAAATCTATGGTGCAGAGGTCCTTGGGGGACATCAGGTATTTGTTGTCCACGTTCACCTCAAAACCTGTTTCGTAATCCGTAAGGAGGTAACCCCTCCGGCACGGCTGCAGGCAGGCACCCCTGTTGGCACTGGCGCCGTATGCGCTGAGGGACATATAGCACTTGCCGGAAACCGCCATGCAGAATGCCCCGTGGGCAAACATTTCAATGCGCACAAGTTCCCCTGACGGGCCGGTGATATGCTCTGAGACAATGGCCTCATGAATGGCACGGACCTGGTCCAGGTTAAGTTCCCTGGCCAGCACCACTACATCGGCAAACTGGGCGTAAAAGCGCAGCGCCTCAATGTTGGATATGCTGAGCTGGGTGGAAATATGCACCTCCAGGCCAATCTTCCGGCAATAGAGGATGCACGCCATGTCGGAAGCGATGATTGCATTCACACCCGCGGCCTTTGCGGCATCAAGCGTCTCATATGCCGGCTGAAGATCCTCCCCGTAAAGGGTGATATTCAGCGTCATATATGCCTTCACGCCATATTCACGGCATATTCGCATAATTTCCGGGAGGTCTTCCCTGGAGAAATTATTGGCCGAATGAGAACGCATATTGAGATGGCCGATTCCAAAGTACACGGAATCCGCCCCGCCCTGGATTGCGGCAATAAGGCAACCGAAGTTGCCCGCAGGCGCCATTATTTCAAGTTCCTTCCTGTTCATACCGTGCGGCCGACGAGGCTGTTTGCAAAGGCTTTGAGGGCTTCATGGCCATCGGCGCCCATACGGGCATCGGAGCCTTTGAAGATGGCGCGTGTGCTGAGGTCTCCGATGGCCTTGCGGGCGTCATCGGCCACACCTACGCTGTCATAGAGGGCCTTCACGCGGGCAATCTTGGCGGCCTTTTCTTCGGCCGATTCTGCGGGAGCGTTCAGGGCTTCGATTATGCCCTCGGCACCCTTTTCCTGGGCCCTGATGGTGAGCCAGCTCTTCTTGCAGTTAAGGATATCCCCGCCGATGGGCTTTCCAAACACCTTTTCATCGCCATAGGCGTCAAGGTAATCATCGGCCACCTGGAAGGCAAGGCCAAGGTAATAACCGTATTCGTAGAGGCACTCCTGGCTCCATTTGTCGGCCCCGGCAATGAGGGCACCCATCTGTGCGGCACAGGCAATGAGTACGCCGGTCTTAAGGCCGATCATAGTCATATACTCCTTCATTGGAACGTTGTCCCGGCGCTCGAAATCCATGTCCATCTGCTGGCCGTCACACACCTCAGATGCCGTTTTAGAGAAAAGCCTGAGGGCTTCTGGGAGCACCGCAGCAGGAGCCTGGGCAATGCGCTTGTATGCGTCAATGCACATAACGTCTCCGGAAAGGATGGCCGTATCCTCATTCCACTTTTTCCACACGGTGGCGTGGCCGCGGCGAAGGGGGCTGCGGTCCATTATGTCGTCGTGGATAAGTGTGAAGGTGTGGAAAACCTCCAGGCCGGCGGCGGGCTCAAGGATGTGCGGGCCCAGTTCATTGGCAAAGATTCCGTACGTGGTAAGGCACAGGCGGGGCCTTATTCGCTTCCCGCCAATTTCAATCATATACCGCAGGGGGTCATACAGCCCCGTGGGTTCTTTTTGGAACTGGATGTTGCTGAAAAGGCTCTTCAAGGCCTCAGAGATGGTGCTTTCCGGAATCATTGTGCCAAATTTTCCGTAAAGATACGCAATTTTTGGCACTATGCGTAGAGTTCCCGGAGGACGGCGAGGGATTTTACGCGGATGGGCTGGTCCGTGTGGTATTCAAGGTATTTGAGGACGCTCTCGCAGAGGGAATTGCGCACGGGACCGGTGAGCGGGACCAGCATTGATTCCGAGAAACTGCCCTGAAGCATCTGGCGCATTTCTATCGCGTGCTCCTGCACGAACGGCGCTATGTCCTGGAA
>OMQK01000176.1 GCA_900313205.1 uncultured Bacteroidales bacterium
AAGGGATGCAATCTCCTCGATCTGGGTCTCAAACAGGCCCAGGGTATTGGGATTGGTCATCATGATACCGGCGATATCCGGGCCAAGAAGGGGTTTCAGGGCCTCCACGTCAATGCGTCCGTTCTCAAGGGATTTCACCTCCACCACCTCCAGGCCGCACACTGCGGCCGATGCAGGGTTGGTGCCATGAGCGCTGTCCGGGACAATGACCTTGGTGCGGGCAAGGTCACCCCTCATCATATGGTACTGGCGCATTATCATGAGGCCGGTGAGTTCACCGTGGGCTCCGGCGCAGGGATCGAAGGTGAAGGTGTACATGCCGGTTATGGCGGCAAGGGCCTTGTTCATCTCCTGGTACACCTTGAGGGCACCTTTGGTAAGGCCGGCGTGCATGAGGGGATGAAGCCCGGCAAAGCCTTGAAGGGCAGAGACTTCCTCGTTGATCTTGGGGTTGTACTTCATTGTACAGGAGCCAAGAGGATAGAAGCCGGTGTCAACGCCGAAGTTCATCTGGGAGAGGTTGGTGTAGTGACGGACAACGTCCGGTTCACTCACCTCAGGCAGTTCCAGGGCCGATTCACGCCTCAGGGCAGCAGGGATCTCTGCGCCTGCAGGGAAAGAATTGGCCGGAAGGGAGAAGCCGCATCGGCCTTCCTTTGAAAGTTCGAAAATGAGTTTGTCGTAGTACTTCATAGCCTAGCCCTCCTTTATTACGCTTACAAGGCGGTCGATTTCCGCTTTGCCGTGTTTTTCGGTTACACAGAAAGTCACATAGCCCTCTTCAGTGTCAAGGGCGGCAAAGAAGCCGGCTTCCTCCAGCCTCTTCTGCATAAGGCCGGGGAATTCCTTTGGCTTTAGGACAAACTCCTTGAGGAAAGGTTTTCCGGGGAATACCTCGTCAAACTTTCCTGTCTTCAGAAGCTCAGAATACAGATAATGGGCACCGTCACTGGAGAGCCTGTTTACCTCACGGAGGCCTTCAGGGCCCATCAGTGACAGGTAAATTGTTACCCAAAGGGCCATCAGGGACTCGTTGGAGCAGATGTTGGAAGTTGCCTTCTCACGCTTGATGTGCTGCTCGCGGGCCTGAAGGGTAAGGACAAACACGCGCCTGCCTTCCTTGTCCGTGGTCTGGCCCACGATTCTGCCGGGCATCTTACGCATATAGTCCTTCTTCACTGCCATGAAGCCCACGTAAGGGCCGCCGTAGCAGAGCGGCAGGCCAAGGGACTGGCCATCGCCTACGGCAATATCGGCCCCCCATTCACCCGGAGTCTTCACTACGGCAAGGGCCGATGGATCGCAGTATTCAACCATAAGGGCCTTTGCGGCGTGGATTGCATCGGCAAATCCGCTATGGTCCTCAACAATGCCGTAACGATTCACGGAGGGCAGGATTACACCGGCGACATCCTCCGCAAGGGCCCCCTGAAGGGCTTCCAGGGATGTTTCTCCCTCCGGAGCGTCAATAAGGCCGATTGTTACGCCATGGAATTTGGCATAAGTCTCAACCACCTTTATGACGTGAGGCAGAAGGGCCTTGGAAAGGAGGACCGTATTCTTCTTGCGGGTGCAGGAGACGCACATCTTCATAGCCTCGGCGGCAGCTGTGGGGCCGTCGTACATGGAGGCGTTGGAGACATCCATCCCGGTAAGGGCGCACATCATGCTCTGGTACTCGAATATGTAGCGGAGCGTGCCCTGGGAAATCTCGCACTGATAAGGGGTATATGCCGTAAGGAACTCACTGCGCTGGGTGAGATACTGTATTACGGAAGGGGTGTAATGGTCATAGGCACCCTGGCCCACAAACACCTTGAGACGGGCATTCTGGGCTTCAAGGGAAGCGAACCATTCCCTTATTTCCTGCTCACTCATTGCTGAAGGCAGGGCGTAAGGGCCTTTTTTCAGGAATCTCGCGGGGACATCGGCATAGAGGTCTTCCAGAGTCTTCACCCCGGCCTTCTCCAGCATTGCCCTCACGTCCGCGTCCGTATGCGGAAGGTAAGGAAGTGATGCCATATTATTCTCCAATGAGAGCCTTATAACCAGCTGCGTCAAGAAGTGAATCAAGTTCTGCGGGATCGCTCATCTCAACCTTGATAATCCAGCTGCCATAAGCGTCCTCGTTCACTTTCTCAGGGGCGTCTTCAAGGGCCTCGTTCACCTCTACCACAACGCCGGAAACGGGGCTGATAAGGTCTGAGGAGGCCTTTACGCTCTCAAGGGCGCCAAATTCCTCACCTTGTGAGACTTCGTCGTCCACGGCGGGCATATCAACGTAGGTGATATCTCCCATCTCTTTCTGTGCGAAATCAGATACGCCCACAACGGCAATGTTGCCTTCTACCTTTACCCATTCGTGTGACTCAGAATATTTGAGTCCTTCAAGAATCTTTGACATAGCTTGTATTACTTTTTATAATTAGTCTGATAAAAACGTTTCTTAATAACCTTCCCGGGGAAAACTTTCTTGCGGATACGTACGGAAAGGGGCGTATCCAGGGCCGATACTTCCTTCCTCACAAGGGCAAAGCAAATGCTCCTCCCAAGGGAGATGGAGTGGTAGCCGGTGGTGACAACGCCAACCTCCGTGCCGTCTTCCAGTTCTACGGGATATCCGGCGCGCGGAATGGCCTTGTCAAATATCTCAATCCCAACAAGTTTCTTTTCAAGGTTTCCGGCTTTCTGGTCCAGGAGGGCTTCCTTACCAATGAAATCCTTCTCATACTTGCAGAACATCCCAAGGCCCGCCATGACGGGGCTGATTTCCGGGGATAGTTCATCTCCGTAAAGCGGAAGACCCGCCTCAAAACGAAGGGTGTCACGGCAGCCAAGGCCGCAGGGCTGGACACCGGCCTTGAGGAGCCTGTCCCAGATCTCAATGGTGTTTTCTATGGTTGTATAAAGTTCAAAACCGTCTTCTCCAGTGTAGCCTGTGCGGCTCAGGATAAGGCGCTTTCCTTTATACTCTACGTCACAGAAAGTGTAAAAGCCTAGACTGGCCGCTTCCTTATAGCCAAGGACATCAATGACGGTTTTCTCCGCCTCAGGGCCCTGGACGGCAATCTGGCCCCATACCGGGGACTCATTGCGGACGGTGCAGTTAAAGCCTTTCACCTGCTCCTTGATCCAGTCAAAGTCCTTGTCAATGTTTGCGGCGTTTACCACAAGGAGGAAGTGATCCTTCTCAAATTCACGGTAAACCAGGAGATCGTCCACGGTGCCGCCGTTTTCATAGCACATCATGCCGTAGAGGACTTTTCCGGGCTCGAAGCCGCGGATTTCGTTGGTAAAGATGTGGTTCACGAAGGCCTCTGCATCAGGGCCTTCCACAAAGATCTCTCCCATGTGGGAGACATCGAACATACCCACGTGCTGCCTTACGGCAAGGTGCTCCTGCACTATTCCGGCATACTGGATGGGCATAATGAAGCCTGCAAAGGGACTCATCTTGGCCCCAAGGGCCACGTGAGAATCGTACAGGCATGTTTTCAGTTCTGACATACTAGGTTATAAAGTTTAGTGTTGGTTTCAAAATTTACTCTCATATCCTCCGGGGTAGCGCCCTTGGAGGCCGATAGTTCTCCGCAGATATCTACGGCAACAACCTCTGTCATATCAAAGGCTGTTTTCAGTATCTTCTCCACCTCATCAAGGCTGTACTCTCCCTGCGTCCAGTCCGTGCGGGCCCACTGCGGAGCCATCACGTCCTTGTCCAGGGATATGTAAAGCCGCTCTCCCCTCCTCTCATCCAGCCACGGGACATAATCCCCGCCTTCCGGACCTATCCACAGGATGTCCCGTAGCATAGGATTATCCTCCCTCATTGCCTTCACCCAGCTTCCGCAGCTTAGGACTCCGCCAAATGCAGGCTCCTGGTTATCCGGGTGGTTATCCAGAAGCAGAAGGTGGAAAGGCTCCGTTTCACGCAGCGCCAGCAGGTGCGTCATATAGTGATAATTCCTATTGCAAGCGCCGCTTCAGGGTCACAGTAACAGGAAGTTCCCTCCAACTCCTTGAAAGAGAGCACCTCAACCCCTGACCCGTTTTCCTCCAACCACGGGAGGAATCCCTGCGCCGCATAAGCGCCGCTGAAATCACAGATGAGAGTGCCTTCTTTCATCTTTCAAATATAGCAAATTATTACGACATTTCCATATTGAGTCCAAAACAATGCCTTCTCTCTTTCCTGGTGGAGGCTAACTACAGTTCTATCAAGCGCTTATGAGAACATATGGGGACAGGGCATTTTTATTTCACCCTCATAAACATCTGAATATAAACTATTTATCCCAAGTGAGGCGTTTTTCATCATTTTGATATTTCTGTTGAATAACACTACATTCGCGATATGGATAACATTACACCTAAAGTCGTTAAGATACACGACGTCAAAATAGACCAAGAATACATGCAATGGCTGGGTGAAATCAAAGCCCGGTATCGCAACACCCAAATCAAGGCTGCCGTCAAGGTCAATGCAGAGCAACTGTTGTTCAACTGGCAGTTGGGGCGCGATCTTGTGATGCGCAAGGCGGAAGAAAAATGGGGCTCCGGCATTGTTGAGCAGGTCAGTCTTGATCTTCAGGCCGCATTTCCCGAATCCAAAGGATTCAGTACCACAAATCTATGGTATATGAAGCAGTGGTATCAGTTCTATGCGGGGGCGATTCCCAAACTCCAACAATCTGATGGAGATTTTCAATTTCCTGAGAGTCAATCAGGTATAAAACTCCAACAACTTGTTGGAGAACTACAACACGCAGAAGATTCCCAAGACCACGGAATGACCTTACCGGGAATGTTTATGCTCGTCCCATGGGGGCATCACATCCTAATACTGTCCAAATGCAAGAATATCGAAGAAGCTATCTTCTACATTGCTAAAACCATCTCCGGCAACTGGAGCAGAAGCACCCTGGAGAACTGTCTTAAGTCGGACCTTTATCATACTTCAGGCGGTGCCATCACCAATTATGCTGAGAAACTTCCGTCTCCCCAAAGTGAGCTTGCCCAGGCTATATCCAAAGACACCTACGACTTCGGCTTCCTGTCACTCGATGAAAGGTATAAAGAAGAAGCCTTGGAAACCGAATTGGAAAAGCACCTTACCCGCTTTTTACTGGAACTCGGGAGCGGATTCGCGTACCTGGGCAGACAAAAACAGATTATCGTAGCAGGTAAAACCAGAACGCTGGATATGCTCTTTTTCCATATACCCCTTAACTGCTACATTGTAGTCGAACTCAAGGCTGTTCCTTTTCAGCCGGAGTGCCGGTAAACTAAACTTCTATGTCAGCGCCGTAGACAACCTCATTAAAACACCGGCTCAGAACCCAACTATCGGTCTTCTGATTTGCAGCAACAAGGATGAAACAGAAGTCCAATACGCATTCAGGGGCGTCCAGACGCCCATGGGAGTGGCCTCGTATGACAATGTCCAAGTGAAAAAGATCCAGGAGCAGTTGCCTTCTATAGAAGAGCTGAAAAAACGTATCAAGTTGCTGGAAGAAGAGTTAAACCTTACTTCACATTCCCAATACTGAGTTGCTGTGCAATGAGGGGAAGAAGCTGGTCATCGGCGGGAAGCCAGTTTACGCTGTGGAGTTCATCGGCCCGGAGCCAGCGGGCGGCCTCGTGCTCGTTGAGATGGAGCGCCTCCGTGAGGAGGGAACACATATAGCAGTGCATAGTCAAGTGGAAGGCGGGATAGTCCCATTCTATAGTTGTGAGGAACTTATCCACACTAATTTCAGCGTCCAGTTCCTCCCTAATTTCACGGATAAGGGCCTCCTCCGGGCTCTCCCCGGGTTCAACCTTGCCTCCAGGCAGCTCCCACCAGTCCTTCCAGTCTCCATAGCCCCGCTGGGTGGCAAAAATCCTGTCACCCATACGTATGATTGCCGCTACAACTTCAATCCTTTTCATACAGGCAAATATACGGCAAAAATTCCGTATCTACCCGATAAAAAAGAGAAGTTTCTAATCCAGAATGCCCAGCTTACTCATTTCAGTAGAGAACGCTGCGGCATTATGCACATCGAACTTTGCATACAGCCGCTTGCGGTACCAGAGGACGGTATTTACGCCCAGATTCACAGCATCGGCAATCTCCTTGGTGCTCTTACCTTCCACCAGGAGGCGAGCAATTGCCTTTTCCTGCTCATTAAGGAGCGGCTTTGAATCCTGCTCTGCAGGCCGAAGCCCCTCTATGGTTTCTTCCAGAACGGCCGATGTCTCTGTGAGTTCCCGCTTGGTAAGCCTGAGCCGACGGACCAGAAGCGTTCCGCCGATAGATAGAAGGAGAATCAGGAAAACGCCGATGACCAGCATCCGCGCATTACGGTAAAGTTCCTCGTGCGCGGCGTTCATAATGGCCAGTGAGTCTTTCAAGGCAAGTGACTCCTCCATCGAATGCTCTTTATAGTATTCGTAAGCTGCGGTGACTTCCTCTAAAGCGCGGTTTGTTTTCCCTATGGACTGATAATAAGTCCCCAGTCCAAGGCGGGCTCCGGCAACAATCAGGGAATCTTGTGCTTCAGTGCCTAACTGCAAGGCCTTTTCAAACTCAGGACGTGCCTTTTCCGGTTCTCCGGCATCCATCCAGATGAAACCGGAATTCTGGTGGAGTATGGCCGAACTCTCCAGCCAGCCATGTTTCACAAAAATCTCGTCGGCCAGAGCATAATACTCAAATGTCCTGGTCAGAGAATCCTGTTCGGCATACAGGTTGCCCAGGGAACCGTAGAGCCGGGAACGATCATCATCTATTCCGGCCTCGTCATCCCCGGCAGCGCTTTTCATATCTATTGCCTTTAATGCCTTGCCGTAATAGACTGCAGCACTGTCATATTGTTCCTGTGCGCGGAAATGATCTCCCAAGCGAATTGCTCCCTGATACACACCGTTCCCGCTATTAAAACGGTACCCCAGATTCATAAAGATGCGGGCATAGTACTGCGAGCGAGCCGGGTCGATGGTAGAATAGCCTCTGGACAACTGATCGACGCAAATGGCGTACTCGTTCACTTCCTCACGGCTGGCTTTTTCCACGCGGGACCACGGCCATTTGGCGACAATGCGTTCCAGCGAGTCAAGATTCACACCCCGATAGTCCCGGTAGCCGAATGCGGCTACCGGAAGCAGGAGAGACAGTATAACAAGAAGACGCTTCACAATTGCAAAGGTAGCGATTATTTCTGAGCGGAGTCAAGTTGACCCTGCAACTGCTTCTTCAAGGCATCGACTGGATTATTAGAGGCCTTGGGATTAGGAATATTCTGAGCAGTGGGCATGTCGGTAAAATAAGTTACCTCGAAGGGTGTCATATTGATTTCCTGCCCGTTACCGTTTGTCCCGACCTGGGTGGCGCGGTAGAAGAAACCGTATTCCTTGTCGATGTAATAGGTGGTGGTCGCTTTCCCACCTGCCTCCTCTTCGTAGAATTCGGCAATCAGGCATGGACGGCCGAGGAATGTGCCTTCCTTTGCCTTGCGCAGGTCAACTCCTTCAGGGAGATCCACAGCAACGGGATACTTCTTCCGGAGCAGGTAGCGTATTTCGCTATTTAGGGACTGGTTGTCAAATGCGTGCTCCCAATCCACTTTGCCCCCCTTGTAGATGGTCTCGTTATACCCTTCGGCCGTGG
>OMQK01000051.1:0-4959 GCA_900313205.1 uncultured Bacteroidales bacterium
ATGTCTATCGCCGCAACAAAGCCTTCCGTAACGGCACGGCCCCAGAGTTCAAGATTGAGGATATAGAAGACAAGGAAGTGGCCAAGATGGGCATGTACATCTTCCCGGGCCGATGGGATTCCAAGGCTCTCAAGGAGCAGGGACCGCAGTATCTGACTTCGATTGACGGAACCCAGGAGATATACCTCTCCCTTGAAAAGGCATCGGCCGACCCTGGTGCATCCTGGAATGGTGAAGGTAATGCCGGCGCAGGTTACCAGTACGGTAACTTCATGATGTCCAACCCCGAGATCGTGTACGTGGTGTTCAAGCGCGGTACCGATTGGGAAGTGGACGAGCGCACCGGAAAACCCGCTTATCTGGCCCGTTATGCCAAGGGACTGGCCAATCCTGACTGTGATCAGGCCTACCGCATGTATCTGTCCGATGTCCGTACTTCCAACGGTGTGGTCCACATCGTGGTCATGGGCAACGACGCCTACACGGAGCGCTATCAGTATCACACGCTCTTCTTCTATGGAGTGAGAAACGACGATTATTAGCAGAGAGATTATGAAAAAGTATATTCCCATAATAATCCTGGCCCTTGCCAGCCTTACTTCCTGCTTCAAGGAATCACAGCTGCAGGGCTACCTGGGCACCAACATCTACCTTCAGGGTTCCGATACCCTCATCGTCCCCATCGGCCAGCAGGTGTCCACTCAGAAAGCGTGGCTGGACAACTCCACCAAGCCGGTCAAGTTTGAGATCACGAACATCCGTGACAAGTTTGGCGAGCGAAAGGAGGAATTCTTCAAGACAGCCCCGCTCACGGTTTGGAATGTCCCTTACGACCACCTGACCGACACAACCCGTGCCCTGATTGAGGAAAAACTTGGAAAAGCCATCGTTTCTCCAATCATGATCAACGAGGTTAACGGACAGTTATACACCATGCCTTCCACGGCCGATTGCGGTCTCACTGCCGGAGACATCTTCAACGTGGATGTGAGGATGTCCAACAGCAAGGGCTCCATCGATATCCCCGACTACGCCGTGATAGCCTTCGCAACCGGGTCGTCGAATGACCAGTTCTTCATCGAGGACTTCGTGAACGGCATCTGCGTGGAGTATTTTGACGAGACCGAGAACCAGGTTGTGAACATCTTCCCGTTCTACGACCAGATCAACAACAGCGACCCCAACTTCGAAACCCGCCGCGCCAATGTGGTGGCCGACAACGGCAAGGAGTCCGGAATGATCTTCCACAAGATTTCCGATACTCCTGAGACCGGAGTCACCGTTTGGTATAAGATCCTGGACAAGAACGGCAAGCTCTACGATCCCTCCAAGTATGCGAATTATACCACCACGCTCAGCTATTTCGATGTTGGAATAGACCGCGTCAACGACCCAGAGAAAGGAATGGGAGTTTCCTTCCCCATGACCCCCTGGCCGGTTCTGGACCAGCATTACTATATGAGGGGAGAGTACAATTCAGACCTTTCCAATCTGGATACGGATGCTCTTCGCACCTACTATCTGTCCCATTCCGACAAAGCTTCTGCGTCATGGTCACCAACCATATTCGACAGTACGCATTTCAGGGGCTGGTACGTGCGTCTCCGTACAAGGATCCGTATCTACGAGCCTGGTACCTATGAACTTATCATTACCGTGCCTTTCACTACTACAAAATAGGAAACCACTAATCACACTATTTATTAACTTTTAAACTATCAAACTTATGGAATTAAATCTCAAATGGTTTGGAGTATTGGCTCTGTCCTTCTTTGTGATTGCGTCCTGCAATAAGCCGGAAGCACCCAAGGAAGAAGACAAAACCAAGCCCCAGGACGAGGTAACAGTTCCTGACAAGCAGGAAGTCACCCTCACGGTCGGCCCCGGCGGATCGACTACCCTCACGACTGACATTGAGGCTTATGCCGATTGGACAGTCTCTCCTGATGAAAACTACAAGTGGATTTCTGTAAGTCCCACCAGCGGCAGCAAGGGTAAGAGCACCCTTACTTTCGCGGTCTCTGCCAACAGCGAGGAAGGTGCCAAGGAGCGCTCCGCTTACTTCGCCGTCTTCCAGGGCACGGCAGTCATCTACGACATCCTTGTAGTTCAGTCAAGTCCTGAATCCAAGGTTGCCGAAGGCGACCTCCAGTTCCTGCAGGCCATCGTGGCCGGTAAGCTCCTGGGTGATGATACTCCTACCATCTCCGACTGGGTTACCGCAGAAGACGCAGAACTGACAGCCTTCCCCGGAATCAAATTCGGTAATGACGACAACGGAAAGATCACCGTTTTGGAAATCAAGGAGGAAGCTCCCTTCGTGGCATTCCCCGAAGTAATGAAGCTTCCCAACGTTGAAAGGATCCGTCAGAACGGCAACAGCAGGCTGGCCGGTACCCTGTTCCCGAAGGAATGGGATACCCCCAAGCTCAAGCACATCGCCCTCTCCCACACAAAGATGACGGGTGTCCTGGCCGATGGTTTCGCCGCAAGCCCCATGCTCTCTGAAATCTATTTCGATGACACCGACTTCTATGGCGCACTGCCTCATATCTGGGCTTCCAAGGTCCTTGAGGTTGCTCTTATAAGCACCGCCCGTAACTGCACCTTCACTGGTGAGAATCCTTACGATGGCGATACAGAGTGCCCTTATCTTGGTTACATCGTCCCCGCTACCCTTGACGTTATCCTCAACTCAGAAAAAACCGCCCAGGGCGACAAGACCCAGATGAAGGTGGGCGGCGTCAAGGAAGGTCACTGGCTTGGCTTTGAAAAGGGCTGGGGTCAGGTCCGCTATGAACTCTTTGATGAGAATGCCGAAAAGGGCAATAAGGAAATCTGGAGTGACTGGCGTCTTCTTATCGGCAAGATTATCGGAGATGATGCCACCAACACCTGGGAGTGGTACTTCTCCAGCATGGGTTATGCTGCCGATGCCGGTTACAAGACCTTCATTCCCAAGAAGATGCTTGACTGGGATCAGTCTGAGGCCGACAGGTTCACAGCAGCCGCAAAGGCCGCCCACGATGCCGGAACGCCTATTGACATGAGTGCGTTCGGCGTTGTCGTAGAGCATCACGACGACAATATCGATCACGGCGAAGTGATCCCTATTGACGATGGCTTCTGGACTGTTCAGTAATGTTGAACCTCTAACAGATGAATGATATGAAAAAGATATTTGTTGCAATTCTTGCAGCCGCCGCATTACTGTTAGCAGGATGCGCCAAGACTGAGAATTCCGCTCCCGCCGTCAGCAGGACCGTCCGGGTCTCCGTGGGCGTAGATGCCACCATCTCCAAGGTGGTAAGTAGCACCACCGGCCGTTTCACCTGGAAAGCCGGTGACAAAATAGGTATCTGGACCGGAAACGGAATCACCAAGTTTACCCTGGATCCCGAATGGGACAACTTCGGTTATGGTGAGTTTGTGGGTGAGCTTCCCGAAGGAGGCGTCATCAACGAAAACTCCTATGCCGTATATCCTTATGCAGAAGGCGCCGAGGCAACGGCCACTTCCTATACTTTCCCCGCAGCAAGCAAATGGGAAATCCCCACAGCTAATTACATGCTGTACGGAGACGCCGCAGAAGAGGTTGATGGAAAGTACACCTTCAAGTTCCATCACACAACCGCTTATTTCCGCGTCAACGTAAAGAATATCCGCCAGGCTTGCGGCGGCCTCTATATCGAGACTGCCAGCCCTGGTTGTTTTGCCCTGGGCGCAACGGTGGACTTCTCCGGCGAGACTCCGTCCATCACCTATGCAAGCGACGAAAGCGTTATCTATGCCGTGCCGGAGCACACAGGAGCTACGGATGTTTCCCTGATAATTCCCATTATTCCCCAGACCTATGCCCAGCAGTGGGGCAAGGGCGGTCTCAAGTTCCGCATTGCCTGCTACAGCGAGCCCAACTGGTGGAGCACCAAGTTTGACGACTTCGCCGGCTTCCTCACCGGCGAGGAGGGTTACACCGTGAGCGTTGGTGAATACTATCTGTTCCCCGACATCAAGTGCGAAAACGCCAAGAATGCCGATGACAGCGGTTCCGGCGTGAATGACGGTATCGAAGATACCATTGTGATAACTCAGGATCCCGACGGTTTCTGGACCAACTACTAATCCTTTAAATGAATCGCATTATGAAAAAGTATATACTTCCTATCCTGGCATTAGCCGCCATGGCATTTGCCGGTTGTGCAAAACAGGAAGCCGCCCAGATTCCGGTTGGCGGAAAGGTCGTAACCATTACAGCCTCACTTGATGATGCCGCATCCACCAAGGTTACTACTGGAAGCGAGGTTGGGAAATTCGCCTGGGAAGCAGGCGACCAGATTGGCGTGTGGGTAGGCGATGCCTTTGTTCCATTCACCCTTGATCCCACCACCGTAGGAGCAACGGCCGGCAAATTCACCGGAACCGTCCCCGAAGGTAAGGAGATTGATTTTGCTGTATTCCCGTATTGCGAGGAAGACACCTATGAAGATGGTATTTATACCTCAAATTACGGAAAGGGATGGTGGGAAGGAGACTATAAGTCCACTGTTCACCTGTATGCTCCCAAGCAGGGAACTGCCAACGAGTATAAGTTCCAGCATCTTTGCGCTTATCTGATGGTGACCATCAAGAACCTTCGCGCCGACTGCGGATATGTTTACCTTGAGACCATGAGCGGTAATATCTTCCTCTGCGGAGGTCCTTCCGCAGATTTGACCGCTGAATATCCCAAGTTCACTGATGGTGCCAACTCAGAAGGATTCATGCCTGTTCCGGCAGATCATTCCAAGATTACCCTTTATGCCCCGGTTCTTCCCGGCGAATGGGACAACAAGTATGTAACCGTCAAGTTCTTCCAGCAAGCCGACTGGGGCTATGAGTATGGCAAGGACGAACTGGCTTCCGAACCCAGCCTCAATGTCAAAGGTTACATGCAGACCGGTGGCGTGGTGAACCGTGGAG
>OMQK01000051.1:5007-6534 GCA_900313205.1 uncultured Bacteroidales bacterium
CATCGAGGGTGGTCTCACCTGGCTTTCAGGTACAAAGATTGGCCTTTGGGATGGTTCTGCCTTCACGGAGAAGACTGTTGCCAGCGGCAATGTGGCCGTAGGTGAATTCGAAGGAGATGTCCCCGAGAATGCATTATATGCTATCACTCCCACCACCGGCATCGAACTGGATGGAACTTCCCTCAAGTACACCAATGACCAGTGGAATTTCGCCCCTGGTGCATTCCTCTTCGGTACAGTTGGTGAACCCACCTCTTCTGCATACCTCAAGAGCATTGCCTTCAAGAATATGGGCGCTACCATCCGCGTAACGCTGAAGAACATCCCCGCTGCGGCGAAGACTGTCTTCCTGGAGTGCGGTGCACGTCCGTTCTTCTTCTTCGAGGGAACCGTGAATCCGCTTGATGAGAATCCCGTGATTGAGGCAGCCGCCAAGGACGAATGGTGTGTCATGGTGCTTCCTGAGCACACAGGTGATATCGCATCCCTGACGTTTGACGTTCCCATTCTCACCGGAGCCTATGATACTCCGCCATGGGGCTTCAAGGCCGAATGCTACTCTGAGACGGCAGATACTTGGGATTGGGGTGCAAAGGTATCCAACAAACCTCAGAGCGACGAGATCGAGACAAACGGTACCATCAATCGCGGTGACATCTTTAACGTGACCCTCACCTTCGAGGCTCTGTAGTGATTCACTGCCGGCTTTTCGGGCGGCGCCCCCTGACCGGGACGCCGTCTGCCAGCAACATAAACTATGAATAAAAACTTTATCTGTGTTGTCCTGGTGGCCGTGGTGCTGGACCCGGCACGGAAAAGACGTGGATAAATCGGCCTACTATGTACGCGGGCGCATGCTTCTCAACGACCCCGACGGCTTCTATTCCGACACACCCCTTGTGGATGCAAGGCTGAATATCCGCTGGAGGGGGCATTCTACCCTTACCTGCGAAAAGAAGTCGTATCGAATCAAACTGGACGAAAAAGCCAGCCTTCTGGGGATAAATTCAGACCGCGACTGGTACCTCATTGCCAATCATCCCGACAAAACGCTTATGCGCAATATGGTGGCCATGCGTATCTCTCAGATCTGCGGAATGTCCTGGACCCCCAAGATGCTTCCGGTAGAACTATGGCTCAATGGGGATTTCAAGGGAAACTATATGCTCAGTGAGCATAAGGAAGTCAACGACAACAAGGTAAAGATCCATCCTGCCGGTCCCAAGGACAACGAGGGTGAAGCCCTTACCGGAGACTATTACTTTGAGATAGAGTCCGACATGGACCAGCCGGCCGGGTTCTGGACTTCAATCTACAGGGAACCCGTGATGTTCCGTGAACCGGAAGAACCCACCGAGGCCCAGATAGAGTATTGCCGGGAGTACTTTGAAGATATGGAGAGATCCATCCAGGACGGAGATTTCTCTGCCGGCGGCCACCGCGCATATGAGGATTATATAGACGTGGAATCATTTGTGAACCACTATATAATCCAGGAGTTCTGCAAGCCCGTGGATGTGCTCCGGA